>DATCMP010000838.1:0-9639 GCA_036563365.1 Thermomicrobiales bacterium | reverse complement strand
TCCCCGCGTCGGGGAGGGGCCGGGGGAGAGGTCATCCCCCTCAATCAACCAAAAAGTCGAGTCGCACGGCAGGGCCATGCGCGAGCGCCACCGCCTCGATCAGCCGCAAGGCATTGGCGGCATCGTTGAGATCCGCCGTCTCCACCGGGGTGTGCGAATAGCGGCGGGGGATATTGACGACGCCGGTGGGGATCCCTTCGCGCACCAGATGGACGGCGGCGGCATCGGAGTTCCCCTGGATGAAGATCGCCGGTTGGACCGGTACGCCCTCGCGTTCCGCCGTTTCCAAAAGCAGGCGCTTCAATGCCGGGTGCATGATATTGCCGCGCCCGCCGCTGCCGCTCAGCAGCGGGATCACCGGCCCGGCCCCGAGATTGATCGCCAACTCCTTCGTGTAGTTGACATCGGGCGTACCAGCGGCAGGGAGGGTATCGACGATCACAGCGTAGTCGGGGTTCAGGCGATAGGTCACCACCTGCGCGCCGCGTAGCCCCACCTCCTCCTGCACTGTCACGACGCCGTAGATGGTGCCGCCGAGTTCGACGCCCCCCAAGCGCTCGAAGAGGCGCACGAGGAGCGCGCAGGCGATCCGATTGTCGATCGCCTTCCCCGCGATCCGGTCGGGGTTCGCTAGCCGCACGACCTCGCTCTCGTAGGCGATCGGATCGCCGACCTTGACCCCCGCCGCGCGAGTCTCAGCCGCAGAGTCGAAGCCGAGGTCGATGTACAGTTCGCGGAGCGGCGGCGATTTCAGGCGCTCATCGGGCGACTGCACATGCCCCGCACGCACCCCAACGATCCCACGCAGCCCATTGATCCGCACCCGCCGTCCGATCAGGGTCGTCTCGACAACGCCGCCCAGGCGCTCGAAGCGGATCATCCCATCTGGCTCGAAGGCCCGTACCACCCCACCGATCTCGTCTGAATGCGCGGCGATCATCAGCGAGGGACCGTTGCCTGCACCGTCGCGACCGTGCCGCGTGGCGATGATATTGCCGAAGCGATCGACGGTGAGTTCATCGACGAGCGGCCTGAGCAGTTCGAGCAACCGCCGCACGACTGGCCCCTCGAAACCCGCCGGACCATCGATCGCCGCCAATTCCGCCGTCAGCGTAAAAATCGCCTGCTTCTCATCCTCAACTACCCAGTTTGCCGCCATCTTCCGATTCCTTTCACGATTAATTTACCGGGGACACGGAGACGCGGAGAACGACGGGAGAGGGATGCGCCCCAGGTTCGTACTTCGTACTTCGTAGTTCGTACTTTTTGCTCTTCCCCGCCCCCTCCGTGTCTCCCGTTCCGTCCCTCGATCCTTATACCAGAGTTTGACGGATCGCCCCCCGATGCGTCAGGATATAGCGGCCTGCGACAGCGGCAAGAGATGTGGGACGCGTCAATACCGATTGTTCTAGGAGGTCGTTGATGGCTATCACGGCACGCGGCGTGATCGCGCGCACACCGGGCGCACCGGCACTGGTTGAAGAGTTCACCATCGAAGATCCCGGTCCGAATGAGGTCCTGGTGCGAATCCTTGCCTCGGGTGTCTGCCACACCGATTTGGGTGTCAAGATGGGCGTGTATGGCCCTGATGGTTTCCCCTTCCTCCTCGGCCACGAAGGTGCCGGGATCGTCGAGGCGGTCGGCCCCGGCGTGACCAGCCCGCAGGTCGGCGATCACGTCATCCTGGCCTGGCGCGCGCCATGCGGCACCTGTCGCTTCTGTCGCGCGGGACAGCCGAACTACTGCGCGAACAGCCTCAACGCCGAGAAGCGGATGCGCGACAAAGATGGCACGCTGCTCAACCCGGTCCTGGGGATCGGCACCTTCTGCACGCACACCCTCGTCCACGCGAAGCAGGCGATCACGATCGCCCACGACCTCCCCTCGGCCCAAATGTCGCTGATCGGTTGCGGCGTGATGACCGGCGTCGGCGCGGCGCTCTACCAGGGCAAAGTCACGCCCGGATCGAGCGTGGCAGTCTTCGGCTGCGGCGGCGTCGGTGACAGCGTGATCGCCGGGGCAAAGCTCGCCGGGGCGACGACGATCATCGCGGTCGACATCGACCCGCGCAAGCTGGAGTGGGCCAAGGATTTCGGCGCGACCCACACGATTAATTCGCGCGAGGAAGAACCGGTCGCCAAGATCAAGGAATTGACCGGCGGCAATGGCGTCAACTTCTCGTTCGAGGCGGTCGGGCAACCGGAGACGTTGGAACAGGCGATCTTCTGCCGCGATCTGGCCGGCACCTGTATCTTCATCGGCGTGCCCGGCCCCGGCAAGAACCTCGACCTCGACTTGCAGAAGTTCTTCGATCTCGGCGGTTACATCGGCGTCTCCTGGTACGGCAACTGCCTGCCGACGCGTGACTTCCCGCTCCTGGCCGACTGGTACAAGCAGGGCCAGCTCAACCTCGATAAGATCGTCACCCGTACGATCGCCCTCGAAGAGACCGAAGAGGCGTTCGCAGCGATGGAGCGCGGCGAGACCCTGCGCTCGGTGATCGTCTTCGACGCCTGAGCTACACCTTAATTATGTCATCAGTCAGCGCGGCATCACGTGTAGTGATGCCGCGCCGCTTTTTCAACTGTGCGGTATTGTCGAACATAGGACTCGCGATGATTGTTTATCAGAGTACAACGGTTGGGATCTCGCCCAAGCAGCTACACGGATTTTTCGTCGGCTGGCCGAACCCGCCAAGTCCCGAAACGCACCTCCGTATCCTGGAGGGCAGCACCGTAGTCGAACTGGCCCTCGATGAGGAGAGTACAATGATCGTCGGGTTCGTCACCGCGATCAGCGATGGCGTATCGTGTGCCTATATCCCCCATCTAGAGGTATTACCCGCATATCAGGGGCGGGGGATTGGCACGAATCTGATGACGAAACTGCTCACGCGACTGCGCGAACACTACATGATCGATCTCCTCTGCGATCAGTCGGTGCAGTCATTCTATGCTGCCGTGGGAATGCAACCAGCGGTAGGGATGTGCGTGCGTAACTACGGTCATCAAGCGGGGATACCGCAACAACATGCCGTGAAAGGGATTGAAGGGTGCGACCGATGAGCAACCAGATTACCGATCTCGTTGAGGTCACCACGACCTATTTACAACTCAATGCGCCAGACCAACTACGCGCCGCAACGCTCGACGACCCTGATCTGCTGGTATTGGAAGCGCACCAACCATCGGTCGCGTTCTATCGTTTTCTGTATGATGCGGTCGGTCGCGACTTTACCTGGACCGACCGGCTGCGCTGGTCAGATGAGCGCCTGGCCGCACACCTCCTGCGCCCGGAAGTGACCCTGCTGGTCCTCTACGTGCGCGGCAACCCAGCCGGGTATATCGAGTTGGACGCGGCACCAGAAGAAGCGGGGGAAACCGGGACGGAGATCATCTACTTCGGCTTGCTCCCCGCGTTCCACGGTCGCGGACTGGGCAAATATCTCCTGTCGGTTGGCGTCGCCCGCGCCTTCGCTGATGGTGCCGCGCGCGTCTGGTTGCACACCTGCACGCTCGATGGCCCGCACGCCCTCGCCAACTACCAGGCGCGCGGCTTCGTCCCGTATAAGACGACCACCCAACTAGAGCCGGTCGGAGGCACTATTTAGCGGCACGACAACACCACGTCAGCAGGAGGGATCGTGTTCGATCTGATTAAAGAGCTCTGCGAGTTGCCCGGCCCGATCGGCGAGGAAGGCCCGGTCCTCGATCGGATCGAGGCGTTGTGGAGCGAGGCCGGGGCCACAGTCGAGCGGACACGGATCGGCAACCTGATCGCGCGGGTCGGTGGACACGGACCGCGCCTCCTGCTCGTCGCCCACGCCGACGAACTCGGCTACCTGGTGCGCTCGATCGACCCGGGCGGCTTCCTCTGGCTCGCCAACGGCCAATCCTGGACCCGCACGACCGACATCCGTAACTGGTTCACCATCGGCCAACGGGCGACGGTCCTCGCCCGCTCCGGGCCGATTCGTGGCGTGATCGCCTCCGCGACCGGCCACCTCGCGGGCCAGAATTTGGAGGCCGACCCCGAACACCTGACGTGGGATGATTTCTGGGTCGATACCGGGCTGAGTCGCGAGGAGTTGCTGACGCGCGGTGTGACGCCGGGAACCCGGATCGTCTGGGACAGCGCCACCGAGCAGTTCGGCCAGCACGTCGTCGGCAAGGCGCTCGACGACCGGGTGCCGCTGGCGGTCCTGACCGAAGTCCTGCGCCGCGTACCGATCGCCGAGTTCTGCTGCCAGCTAACCCTAGCCTGCACCGTGCAGGAGGAGATCGGCCTCGTCGGGGCCTTCGCCCTGGCGGCGCGCGATGGCGCATTCGACGCGGCGATCGCGGTCGAGATCGGGATGGCGGGCGACATCCCGACTCTGAACGAGCGTGCGATGCCCGCACGGCTCGGTGGCGGCCCGATCCTCGTCCACAAGGATGCGATGGTCCATTATGATCACGCGCTGACCACGCGCCTGGAACGGGTAGCGGCCGACACCGGGATCCCGATCCAGCACGCCATCTTCGGCTCGTTCGGCAGCGATGGCGGGGCGCTGATGAAGGCCGACATCCCGAGCGCCCTGGTTGCCTTCCCCGCGCGCTACACCCATAGCCCATTCGAGACCGGCCATCTCGGCGACATCGAGGCGCTGGTCGAGTGGCTCTGCGCGGTGGTGCGACGGGGCTGGTAGTGATAAAAATGCAGCCCTCCCTGCTCCATACGGAGCAGGGAGGGTAAGCGACAGAAATTTCCTAAACACTATTCCGGGCGACGACCGAAGATGCCGAGCGCATCGAGGGTCATCGCTACCCCATCGTGCTGATTGATGAGTTCGCCGTGAAAGCGCATCGTGCCGCGATCGGGGCGACTGCGCGAAGGGGTGATCTCGCCCACCGTCAGACGACCACGCAAAGTGTCGCTCGGACGCACCGGCTTGAGCCAGCGGACCTGATCGACGCCCGGCGACCCCATACTGATCGTGTCATTAAGCACGCTGTCCACCATCAGGCGCATGAACGTGCCGACGGTCTGCCAACCGCTGGCGATCAACCCACCATAGACCGATTCGCGCGCCCGCTCGGGATCGACGTGGAACGGCTGCGGATCGTACTCGCGGGCGAACGCGATGATCGCCTCTTCGCTTAGTGTCCGCTCGCCGAGTTCGATGACCTCACCGGGCGTGAAATCTTCCAGGTAGCGCATGACGCCTCCTAGTCGCGTGGCAACTCAGCCGGGCGCTTATCCCACCCCTGCTTGCCGATCTGCGCCTTGGTGAAGCGGATACGCACACGCTCGTCGCTGTAGTCGCTCAACGCACTCAGCGGCACGAACAGATCCCCGCCCTTGAAACCGGTCATGCGGAAATAGCCCATGCCGGTTTCCTTGATCGCCCCGGCGAGCGAGCGGCTGCTGGCAAATTCGCTCGCCCACCCGTCGGCCACCTTGCCAATCAGGTGACCATCGACGCTGTACACATCCGTCTCGTCTAGGCCAGGAGTGCTGCTGCTGGTGCTCCAGATCGCCATCGGTCACATCCCTTCCCATATCGCCGCCACAGTCGGACGCCACACCGGGCGCACGTCGCCGTCTTCCACGATGAAATGATCCACCAACCCGGCCAAGAATGCACGCCTCGTCTCGTCTCCCCAGTTGGGCCACTCGGCGCGGGCGATGACGAGGCCGACGCCGAGCTCCTCGCGCCGGGAGGTCGACGCCGGGATCCGCGACAGGTCGCGTTGCAGCGCCGCCTTCTCCCGATCGTACTCCGCCTCGCTCATGATCCCGTCGCGGTAGAGCCGCGCCACGCGCCGCCGCCGCTCGTCGAGCGCGGCGGCCGCGTTGGCATCGTCGGGGAGCGCCACCAGCTCGCGCGGGTCGGGCAGGGCGAAGAGCCAGCGCTCGACCGCCGCCTCGACCTGGTTCATGTTCCGCCCCCAGCGGTGGCAGCCCTGCCGCCCCTCGGCGTCCCGACAGCGCCCGTGGCGACGGATCGTCCCGTCCCGCATGTGGGCGGTCGAGTGGTAGGTGAGCGAGCCGCCGCAGACGCAGCGCAACAGGCTGGACAGCATCCTGATCGTGTCATCCCTCCTGGCGATCGGCTTGGCCGGCCGCGACGCCGCCGCCGTGTAGAGCGTTGCCCAGGGCTCGCCCTGCCCGAGCAGCCACGCGCCGGCGTCGGTCCGGAGCACGTGGACGGCGGACGGCCCCCAAGCTTTGGCGTGGCGCGAGGGGCGGATCCCGCGCGCGTTCAGCTCCTCGGCGGCGCGCACAGGGGAGAGGGTCGCGGCGAGTTCGAGCGCCTGGCGCAGGTCTTCGGCGCGGTCGGGGTCGATCGTCAGGTAGCCGTCGATCCGCTTGGCCCCGTAGGGCGGGCGCCCGACGAACTTCCCTTGGCGGCGCTTCTCGGCCAGCCCCTTGCGCGACTCGGCGGACAGGTTCTCGGAGTAGTACTGGGCGAAGGAGGCGAGCACGGAGAGGATCACCGTGCCGATGGGGGTTGAAAAGTCCATCTGCTCGCCGATGGAGACGAACGCGACGTCGGCCTCCTTCAGACGCTTCAGCTCGCGCAGGGTGACCATCAGCGAGCGGGCGAAGCGGTCGAGCTTATGGACGATGACGAGCTGGTACTCGCCGCGCTCGGCGGCGTCGAGCATCGCGGCGAAGGCCGGGCGATCGGCGGTGCGGTCGGTGAAGGCGCTGATGCCCTCGTCGGCGTGGAAGGTGAGATCGTCCCAGCCGCGCTGGGCGCAGTAGGCACGGATCGCCACCTCCTGCGCGGCCAGGCTGTACCCCTCTTCCGCTTGTTCGCGGCTGCTGACCCGCACATAACAGGCGACGCGCATCGGTTATGTCGCCTCCGGCGCGGGCGGCGTGAGGTGGTACTTCTTCACGAATTCCTCGGCGGTCAGCAGCGGCTTGTCCCAGACCGGCTCGGGTGCCGGTGGCGGCGCGGGCTCCGGCTCCGGGGCGGCGAGCAGCTCGCGCAGCCAGCGCGGCTCGGCGAGCTGCATGAAGGGCTTGCCCTCGTCGCCGGTGGGGCCGTCGTAGAATTCGGCGTCGTCGGCGAAGTCGTCGCCCGCGTAGAAGTGATCTTCGTCCATCATTAGCCTCTACTTGTGTTAATCTTGCGCCATGTTCGACTTATCGCCAGCAAAGGCAAGGTGTGTGATGCCTCCCCTCAGCCTGCTGTTCCTCCTGGTAGCATTCTGCTTATTCTGGGCCAGTGGGATGCTGGCTGGTCAACGTCGCAAGCCCTGGGTCGTGTGGCAGATATTCGCGGCGGCGGTCACCTTCGGTGCTCAGGCGATCTATGCGACTAGCAACCCGTATCACCCTGCTTTGCTTGTCTTCCCCGCATTGGTAGTGATTGCCATCGTACCGACCTTATTTCGGCTCTTCGGCCTGAAATTCAGCGACAGCCTCCTGCACCTCTGAATAGTTGGGATAGGCCACGTCCAGCGCGGGGTAGCGGCGGCGTAGCTTCTCAATCGTGCCAACCATCTTGCGAGCACGGTGCACAAAGAATTGCATGTCCCCTGCCGTGTCCTGTGCGCGGGACGCGGCGTAAGATGCGGCAAGAAACACCACGTTGCCAAAGAGATACGCGACAAGATCGAGCGCCGTGGCTCCCGATGGTCTAGCCATGCGGACTATCGCGGGAAGAAGCAGGAGGAACGCAAAGCTAAACATCGTGACAACTTGGAACATCTCCCGAAAGAGATACACCTGAGCTCGCCACGGTTCGCGCCGCCACATGCCTATGCGCGACAAGCGATCCAAGATTGCCGCGACGCGCCGCTTGGCCCGGCGCTCGGACAGTGCAGCAAGGCGATTGCGGACGGGGTCAGTGAGCAGGTTGCCGAGTACCGAGAGCACGATGGTGACAGCGGTAGCCAACGACCATGCCACCACCGATGAAATGTTGAGCCATTCCATCAGTCGCTTTGCCCTCCCTCCTGCTCTCCCCTCACCCCCGCGGTACCGCGTTGTCCCACCCCTACGCCGCCGCCCTACCCTTGCCTCGGCAACGCTGCGATCCTGTCTTGCAGCTCGGTGACCGTCCCGCGTAGCGTCAAGGCCCCCAGGCTATCCCCCGCGTAGATCGTCACGACGTAGTGCTGCCCGTACCGTTGCGTGGAAAACGGGCCATCGATGTCATAGTTCGCGTAGCCGCGATCCGCGACGAGCGCGGCGAGGAAGGCTTTCGGCCCGAGCGATGGCTGCGGTCGGCTCATCGTCCCACTCCCTTCCTCCCACTCAGCCGCAGCGCTGCTACCCCCGCGGCACCGCGTAGTCCCATCCTCACCCCGGCCTGCGCCGCACGGGATCCAGGCGGTGACACGCGCAGCCCCGGCACGGCGGCAGGAGCGCCCGCAGGGTCTCACCCGCCACCGCGAGCGCCGCGTCGGTGCCGAGGATCGGGTCGTCCGGGCGCGCCGCCGGGCCGACGAGCAGGACGATCTGATCCCGCAGCCCCGGGGCGGTGCCGGTGCCGTACCAGTGGTCGTTCGCGCAGAAGGACGGCGCGATCCCGTCGTCCCGCAGGAAGCCGATCCGGCGCTTCAGCTGGGCGAGGCGATGCTCGCGGACGACCAGCTCGCGCCACGTCACCCGGTGCCCGCGCTGGAAGGCCGCCTGCGACTCCCGCCCGTTGTGATCGCCGCCGGGCCGCTCACGCCACATGGCCGTCTCCGCACATACCCCCGACCCACCGGCAGGGCTCCACCTCTACACCGCCGCCCCGTCGCCTGTCTCGCCCACCGCCCCTGAGGTGCCGTCCGCGCGCATCGCCGCCGTGGCGTCGGTGACCAGGCTGATCACGTGCGCGAGCCAGTGGGCCCCGACCTGCCGCAGCTCCTCCGCCGTGGCCTCGACCGCCGCGGGCGCGGCGGCACCGAGGTGGACCGCGAAGTCGGCGGCGATGACGTTCAGCGCCGCGCGCAGCTCGTCGGGCGTGCTCGCCCGGACCGGGATATAGCCCTCGGTGGCGGCCAGCAGGGCGGCCTGGGGATCGTCGGAGGGCCGATCGATCACCTCGAACGCCATCCCCCCGAGCGTCGCCTCGGTGAACAGGCGGCAGAAGTACGCCTTGCGCCGTGTCGCGTCACCCATCCCGCCCCCTATTCGTCGCCCTTACGCTTGCCCAGGTCGCGCCATCCGACCAGCAGCCCGACGAAGATGACCGCGCCGACGCCCGTCACCGCGCAACCCAGGTCGGCGAAGATCGCCCCGAGCGGCCCGCCGACGGCCCGACCGAAGATGCCGACGGCCAGCCCGCCCGCGCCGAGGGGCAACAGCCAGGGCGGCGGCGGGTCACCCGATCCCCTGTCGCGCTTCAGGCCGCTGAATAACCGCACGCTTACCCCTCGCCCGTCTCGCGCCGCTGGTGCTCCTCCATCGCCCAGGTGATCGCGCGGGCGAGAGCGTCTTTCTGCCCCGCGGTGGCCGGCTCGCGCAGCACCTCCAGGTCGTACGGCGTGCCGATCCCGACGCTGAGCACCGCCAGCACCGCGCCGTCGGCCTCGATCGTCGCCTCGTCCGGCGTGCGCCAGCGGATGATATGCGGGGGACCCGGCGCACGAAACTGCTCTTCCATCATGTAACCTGCTCCTGACTAACGTGTGGGACGTTGGTCCACACGCC
>DATCMP010000837.1:0-4259 GCA_036563365.1 Thermomicrobiales bacterium | reverse complement strand
ACGTGGGGCGGGCGGCTCAACCGAGCCGCCCGCCCCACTTCTATTCCGTGGTCTTTGCCGTGGCGCTGGTCAGTTGCTCTCGACCGTGGGTCGTACGGCGTGGGCGAGCGCCTGGCCCGGTTGAACGGTGAGGTGGAGTTCGCACGAGTCGGGGTGTAGGTAGAGGGTGCTATGCTCGCGGGGGATACCGGCGGTGCAGTAGGTGAGGCGTTCTTCGGTCAGCGCAACCGCCCCGGAAGGTAAGTCGAGATACGCTGCAACGTCGGCAGCGAGCGCGGCGGCACGGATGGTGAGGTCGGCGTGACCGATGGCGAGGCCCGCGTATTCGGTCAACAGTAGGTGCGACGAGTGCCGTTCCGCCGCCTCGCGTTCGATCATGATCCCGACTGATGGGGGGTAATGGACCTCGGTGAGGGCCAGCGGGCGTCCGTCGAGCAGATAGAGGCGGCGAAAAGCCAGGGTTTCGTCACCAGTGATAGCCAGGCGCTCGCGCAGGGCTGGCTCGACGACCTGTGGCCCGAAGTCCAGGAGGTGGGTCTCCGGTTCGAGCCCCTGCGCCGTCAGCACATCGACAAATCCGGTCAGTCGGCGCAGATCGTGACGCACGCGCGGCGCAGCGACGAACGTCCCTTTGCCCTGCTGGCGTACGAGCAAACCGCGCGCCGTGAGATGAGCCAGTGCCTGACGCACGGTGATCCTGCTGACACCATAGCTGACCATGAGTTCGCTTTCCGATGGCAGGCGTTGACCGACATGGTAACGCTCGGACAATGCCCCGGCCAGATCCTCGGCGATCTGCCGATAGAGCGCCACTGGGCTCTCCCGATCGATGATCAACGCGCTTTCCCCCCCCTGATCTTGCGGCACACGGTTACAGTGATTCTCTCCTCTTTACCCATCAGTATACCGTCGCCACAACAATGGCCGCATAATGTCGCCGATGTTCGGGCGTTGCCGGTTGACGACATGCGCTACTCGTTATATAACAATATAATACAACTGCGGCGATAGGCGATGGCGATGGCCGCTGACGCAACGATAGGCGAGGAGAACATGGGGATGCGGGGCTCGACCGGTACGGCGCAAGTGCCCAACGATCTGATCGTCATGGCTGCCCACGGGCGGCTCAGTCGGCGAGAACTCATCCGCCGCGCGGTGGCGCTTGGTTGTTCGGCCACCGCGATCAGTGCGGCACTGGCTGCGTGCGGCGGTGCCGCCTCCACGGTGGTCCCGGCGGCAACCACCGCCGCAACCACCGCCTCCACCGCCGCTGCGACGACGGCCGCGACGACCGCAGCGACCACGGCTGTCGGCAACACTGCGACGGTCGGCGGCGCGAGCGGTACCACGGCGACCCGTGCGACGACTGCCACTGCTGGTGTTGGTGGCACCGCGACCCGCGCTTCCAGTCCGACTTCCGGTGGCGGTGCGACCAATGGCCTCGGCGCGCCGACGGCGGCGACGGTCGGCGCTGCGGGCGGTATCGGTCCCGGCCCGACGAAGCGCGGCGCGGCGGGCACGCTCAAGATCCTCTATTGGCAAGCCCCTTCGACGCTGAATCCGCACTTCTCGTCCGGCGGGCAGAACTCCGATCCGGCGCGGCTGGTATTGGAGCCGCTGGCGAACTTCGACAAGAACGATCGGCTGGTCCCGTGGCTCGCCGCCGAGATCCCGACGCAGCAGAATGGCGGCCTGGCAGCCGATGGCAAGAGCGTGACCTGGAAATTGAAGCAAGGCGTGAAGTGGAGCGACGGCACCCCGTTCACCGCGAAAGATGTCGTCTTCACCTGGCGTTACGTTTCGACCAAGGAGACCGGTGCGACGACGCTGGGCAACTATCTCGCGATCGCGAATGCCGAAGCGCTCGATGATTACACCGTTAAGGCGACGTTCAAGGTGGCGAACCCGGCGTGGTATCTCGCTTTCACCGACGCGATCCTACCTGAGCATATCTTCAAGGATGCGGTCGGTGCGAACGCCAAGACCCACCCCGGCAATCTCAAGCCGATCGGCACCGGTCCATACATGGTCGCCGATTTCAAGCCGGGCGATTCGGTCTCCTATACGATCAATCCGAACTGGCGCGATCCGAACGGTCCCGCGTTCGACAAGGTCGAGTGGAAGGGCGGCGGCGACGCCGTCTCGGCGGCGCGGGCCGTCTTCCAGACCGGCGATTATCAGCTCGCCTGGAATCTCCAGGTCGAGCCGCAGATCCTCGATCAGATCGTCAGCCAGGGGGCGAATCGCGCTAAGATCGGCCTCACCCCGGGTGCGGGCGTCGAGCGGGTCGTCTTCAACTTCACCGATCCGAACAAGGAAGATCCGGCGACCGGTGAGCGCTCATCGATCAAGTTCCCGCACCCCTTCCTTGCCGATAAGCGCGTGCGTCAGGCGTTCAACCTGATCGCCGATCGCAAGACGATCGCGGAGGCGCTCTACGGTCAGACTGCCGAGGCATGGCCGCTGATCCAGAATTCACCGGCCTCGGCGCTACCCGAGGGGTTGACCTGGGAGTTCAACCCGGACAAGGCGGGGCAATTGCTCGACGCCGCCGGGTGGAGGAAGAACGGCCAGTATCGCGCCAAAGACGGCGTGACGATGAAGATCCTCTTCCAGACGCCGACCAACTCGGTACGCCAGAAGACGCAGCAGATCCTCAAGGATGCCTTGGAGAAGATCGGCGTGCAGGTGGAGTTGAAGACGGTCGATTCGGGCGTTTTTTTCTCCACCGACCCCGGTAACAACGACACCGCCAAGAAGTTCTACGCCGATTGGGAGATGTACGGCGGGTCGTCGGGTAGCCCCGATGGTCAGCGTTTCCTCGATTACTACACGACGGCGCAGATCCCGCAGAAAGCCAACAACTGGGGACTCAACAACGATAGCCGCTATTCCAACCCCACCTACGATGCGCTGGCGCAACAGGCGGCGGCGGAACTCGATCCGGTGAAGCGCGCGGCGATCCTGAAGGCCGAATACAAATTCCTCTACGATGATGCCGCCGCGCTGCCGCTCGTCAGTCGCAAGCAGGCTTACGGGTACGCCACCGGCCTCGCCGGGTTCGAGGATACCCCGTGGAGCCCGCTGACCTGGAACCTCGCCAACTGGACGAAGTCATGAGTCTCGATCGAGGCGGGGCGTCGGCTCAACCAACGCCCCTGATCCTGGATGTTGACACCGGCTACGACGATGCCCTGGCGCTCCTCCTCGCGCTGCGGTCGCCTTCGGCGGACGTGCTCGGGATTACTTGCGTCGCCGGGAATCACGCTCTCGAACAAGTCGTAGCTAATACGTTGCGTATACTCGATCTGGCCGAGGCACCGGATATTCCGGTTGCGCTTGGGATGGCGCTGCCGTTGATCGAGGGCCGCCGCGAACCGTCGCTCCTGCACGGCCACGACGGCATGGGCGATACCGGCCTGCCGCCTTCGTCGCGACGACCGGTCGCTGAACACGCGGTGGAATGGCTCCGGCGCACGATCGAGGCACACGCGGAGCCGATCACCCTCGTGGCGCTCGCGCCACTGACGAATATCGCCACCTTTATCCGCATGTATCCGGCGCTGGCGGCGCGACTCGCCGGGATCACCGTCATGGGCGGGACCTACCTGACGCATGGCAATACATCGCCGGTGGCTGAGTTCAACCTACGGCAGGACCCCGAGGCGGCGGCGATCGTGTTGGAGAGCGGCTTGCCGATTTGCCTCTACCCGCTCGATCCGTTCCGCCAATTGGCCCTGCCGCTCGCCGAGATCGCGGCGCTCGCTGCCGATCCGCGACCGTTGCCGCGCGTCGTCGGCACGATCACCCGCTACGTCGCCGACTATTTCGGGCGCGATTGGTGCGCCCTCGGGGATGCCGGGGCGCTCGCCGTGACCCTCGATCCGTCGCACGCGACGCTGGCGCGGTTCCCGCTCACCGTCGAGCTGACCGGTAGCGCCACGCGCGGTCAGACAGTGCTGGACCGCCGCCCGGCGGCGCAACGTTCCGGACTGACCGAGTGGTGGCAACCGGCCAACACCGAGGTTGAAGTCGTGACTACGCTCGACGTGGACTACTACAAGGCGCTCTTTCTCCAGGCGATTGGGGGCTAGACCCCTCCTTGCCGCCGCGGCGGCGACCTCCCCCGAACAGGAAAGGGTACAGCCTCACACGATGCAACGCCCTGACCTCGCTCACGCGTATGGAGGAGCGTTCTCTGGGCGGTGGATACCGCTCATGCTTTGGAGTACCCGTGTGGTGGCGGCGGGGATGAGGGT
>DATCMP010000836.1:0-5106 GCA_036563365.1 Thermomicrobiales bacterium | reverse complement strand
TTCCTTCCAGCACTGTAGCGGGTCGCCCCCATTCCGGTTATCTCGAGCAGTGCCGCGAGCATCAAGAAGAAGCGAGTGGTACGACGATAGCCGTCGCGAGTATTGTTCGTTCACGATGGACGGCGACACCGCACGACGTGGCCGGAAGTAACCCCCAGACCAATCCGACGTTAATGCTGACAGTGATGAAGACCGCGGGCAATTGGTGCGAATCGCGCGTCACGAGCCCGGAGTATACCACAGCCATCCGACCGGCAAGATGGCGCAGACACCGCGCCCCGTGACGAATCGGCAAAAGATGGTCAGGTGAGGGGACGTCAATTATACTGATTGTGGAGCGGAATTTGGCGATTTATGCGCCTCAATTGTACTGACATGAACAGGTCTAGCGGGCAGGGAGTACGAGGGGGATGACCGCAGCAATCCAGTCGGCCAATAGCCAATCGATCGAAGCCGCAGTCGGCACGACCACGATCCTGATCGCGCGCCACGCAGAGGTGCATAATCCGCAGCGTCTCTTCTATGGGCGCTTGCCGGAGTTCCGTCTCAGCGCGTGGGGCGAGAAGCAAGCCGAACGCACGGCCGACTTGTTGGACTCCCGCGCGATCACGGCGGTCTATAGTAGCCCGCTTATCCGTGCTCGTCAGACGGCGGCCCGAATCGCCGATCGCCACCCCGGTGCCCAACGCCTCGTCACCGATCTGCTGAACGAACTGGGGACATCCTGGCAAGGAACGCCCTACAGCCAGTTCAAGGCCGGGTTCAGTGCGTACGAAAATCGCCGCGAGCCGGGGGATGAATCGATCGAGGAGATCGCAGCGCGGATGGTCGAATTCGTCGAGCGGGCGCGCGAGCGCCATTGGGGCGAAACGATCGTCGGCGTCAGCCACGGCGACCCGGTCACGATCCTACGCCTCGCCCTGAGCGGGCGTCCGCTGACCGTCGCCAGTCTTCGCAGCGCCGAATTCGTCGGCCTCGGCTCGGTGACCGAGATCGTCTACACCCCCGGCGAAGAGCGACCGCGCCTGACAACGCTGCGCCCGTGACCATCACCAGCGGCCAGCCGGTCCCCGCTGGGGCAGATCGGGAGGATGTTACACGATGAACGACCTCCCGCAACGCCCGCTCGTCGGCAGGGAGCGATCCACGCCGCCCTTTACGCCTTTGCTCCCGCCGCAGCCGGTGCAACCCTCGCCCGTCGCGCCACAACCGCAGCAATGGGGTGAGGGATTGCCGCCCGATCTGGTCTATCCCTGGGATCCCCAACAGAAGCAGCGCCGTCGCCCACGGCGCTTTCCTTTCGGGCGACTACTTCTCCTGATCCTCCTCACCCTGCTGGTTGCGCTCGGCATCCGGGGGGCGACATTCGTGGCGGCGGTATCGACCGAACCGCTCTGGAGCGCGCACTTCTGGCCGATCGCCGATGAGCGGGCGGCCAATGTGCTGATCATGGGCTATGGCGGCCAGGGTCACGAAGGGGCGTACCTGACAGACTCGCTGCTCCTGCTGCACAGCGACCTCGCGAGCGGCAAGACGGCGCAGATCGCCGTGCCGCGCGACCTCTGGGTGCAGATACCGCTCGACTCCGGGCGCTACGCGAAGATCAACAGCGCCTATGCCTACGGTCGCGGCGAAGCGGGTGATCCGGTCGCGGGCGGGCGTCTGGCGACCACGAAGGTTGGCCAGGTGACCGGGCTGCCGACGAGCCGCTGGGTCACGATCGACTTCCGGGGTTTCCGCGCGCTGGTCGATGCCGTCGGCGGCGTCGATGTGGATGTGGAACGGGCTTTCACCGCGCAGTATCCCGCCAACGATGACCCCACGATCGACCCGAGTTGGATCGAAATCTCATTCGCGGCGGGGCGACAGCACATGGACGGCGAGGCGGCGATCCGCTACGCTCGCGCACGGTATTCCGAAGACCCCGCCGAAGGCTCGGACTTCGCGCGCGGCCAGCGACAGGCCCGTCTCGTGGCAGCCCTCACGGCGAAACTAAAGCGCCCGACCACCTGGCCGCGCGCCTTCGCGGTCATGGACGCCCTGCAACCGGCATTGAAGACGAATCTGGCACCCGCCGATCTGCTGGTCCTTTTCCTGCGTGCGGATACCGGTGGCGCAACGCGCATCCGCCTCGATGACCCCAAGGTGTTGGTCAACGCTACCTCCGCCGATGGGCAGGCGATCCTGGTCCCACCCGGCAATGATTATGGGGTAATCACGCGCTACATCGGGGAACAAATTGCCGGGCGCTGAGGGGTGCGGCGGCAGTGGTAGTCGGCGGCGAGCCATCCACGCACACCACCCCTCCGATGGCTCGCCGCATGCGATTAGCTGCGCCGACGAGGTCGGCGAATGAGCGAGGAGCAATGCCAATGACCACCCTACCGGAGAAGATCGCGCCTGGCATCTACCGGGCCGACGCCCTCCCGCTCAAGTACAACATTTCCGTCTACCTGATCGCTGAGCGCGACGGTTGGACCCTGGTCGATACCGCGTTAGAGAGCAGCGTCCCCCGGATCAAGGCGGCGCTGTTGGCGCTCGGCGGCGGGCCCGAGACGTTGAAGCGGATCTATCTCACCCATCATCACTCCGACCATATCGGTGGCCTGGGGGCGCTGGCCGCCTGGGCACCGTCGGCGGAGATTATCGCCCCCGAGGGCGAGGCGGCGATCATCAGCGGCGAGAAACCGCCCGAACAGAGCGAGAATCCGCTCATGCGCGCGCTGACCGCGCGTCAGCGGTTGCCGACACATCCGGTGGCCCGCGTGGTACGCGCGGGGGATCTCGTCGGTGGGTTCCGCGTGATCGCGACGCCGGGCCATACGCTCGGCCATACCTCGTTATTGCACGAGGGACATCAACTCCTCCTGACCGCCGATGCGTTCGGCCAACTCATCACGGGGATTCAGGTCGGCGTCACCAAGCCGTTCTGCAGCAACCCCGCGCTGGCGAAGCAATCCGCCCAGTCACGGCCCAGTCCTGCGCGACGACGCCAAAGCGAGCCTGCGTGCGGTGGTCGAACGGAACGAGTGGTGACGAGTGGTGTCGGTGGGCCAATAGGCTAGCAACGGAGAGGACAGTGTGACGACAAGCCCCGGCGCGGAAGCGAACCCACTGGCCCACTGGCCCACCGGCACCGCTGTCCCGCTCGTGATCGGTATCGACGCTGGCGGTACAAAATCGGTCTGTTTGCTGGCAAGAGCCGACGATGGTGAGATCGTCGGGCGAGGTGTCGGCGGACCGGGGAATATCCGCGCCGTCGGCGAGGAACGCGTGGCCCAATCGCTGATGGCGGCGATACAGGCAGCATTTGCAGCGGCGGATCGATCATCCCAGCAAGGGATAGTGGCGGTGGTGGTCGGTGCGGCAGGGGCGGCACGAGCGGACGATCGGGCACTCGTCGAGGCGATCCTGCGCCGAGCGATCAAGGCCAGGTATTATGGCGTCACCAACGATGCGGCGATCGCCCTGCGCGCGGAACTCCCGACCGGGCCGGGGGTCCTGCTGATCAGCGGCACCGGTTCGATCGGCTACGGACGCACCGTGAACGGCGACGAAGTGCGGGCGGGCGGTTGGGGTTATCTGCTCGATGACGCCGGGAGCGCCTACGCCGTCGGGCTCGCAGGACTGGCGGCGATCTTACGCGCCCACGATGGCCGCGACCCATCGACCGCGTTACGTCAACCTCTCCTGTCCGCCTGGGACCTTACCGCCCCGGAAGAGATCATCAGCCGACTGTATCAGCAACCGCCACCGCGCGAGGCGGTTGCCGCGCTCGGGCCGATCGTGTTCGCGACCGCCCGGTCGGGGGACGCGGTGGCGCAGCAGATCGTTACCGCGGCGGGCACCGCGCTCGGCGACCTGGCCGCCGCGACGATCCGTCAGCTCGGCACCACCCCCGAAACGATCATCCCGCTGGTGACCGATGGCGGTTTCTTACGCGCCGGTGCCGATCTGCTCCTCCCGCCACTCCTCGCGACGGTGCAGGCGCACGGTCTAGCGGTCGCGCAGCGCACAGCAACGATCGAAGCGGCCCACGGCGCGATTTGGATGGCGCGCGAACTGGCGTGACAATCCCCCCTGGATACGCCATCCTTCGCTGACCGCCCCCGAGGGATGCTGATCGCCGACGCGCTTTACATCCTCGCGGGCATGCTGCCCTGACCGCTCGTGAGAGATGTGGCCTAGCCGCAGAAGCGCCAGGTAAAAGGTCGAACGGCCCTCCAGGACTCACATTCTCTGTTTCCTCCCTCCCTCGTCTCTGTACACTCTGCGGTTCACCCCGCCCGGCCCGATCGCCACGCGGTTCACGAAAAAAGGATCCCTCGCAAAAAGTTGGCGAAGCGCACCTGCTCGTAAGCCGCGAGATCGCGACGAGCGAGCGCCAGCGCGAGGTGCGCGGCGGCGACCGCGGTCTGTCGCTCGGTGAGCATGGCTTCGCCGCGCGCACGCGGCTGCGCGACCCCTTCGCACAGTGCCGCCTCCTGGCGGTCGAGGGCGGCGTGACGCGCGCGGAGTTGCGCCACCAGCGCCTCCCTACGACGCTTGGCGGCGCGGGTGGCGGCGACTTCGCGCCGCGCAAGCCCCTCGCGGCGCGTGTGGTAACGGAGGCGGATCGCGGATTCCTCGGCGCTGGGCAGTGCCTCGGGCAGGAGCGCCGCCGCCTCGGTTTCGAGGAGCCGACGCCAGGCGATCAACGCCTGCGCTTGCTGCCTCCCCAGGCCGTTCACCTGCACGAAGCCGCGACCAGGCACCTCGATTTCAACGACCTCGCCAGCGCCAACCGTCGCTGGTGTCACCCGTCGATCGCGAATCTGCGCGGCGGTACGGATCCCTGCGGTTAACAGACGCAACTTGAGCTGCGGCCCCACGCCGGGAATCGCGGCGGCAAGAATCGGATAGACGGTGAGATGGTCGCTGGCATGGTGCTGCCGAAGGTCGCGGAGGGCTTGCGCCAGTTCATCTGCCTCGGCCTGTTCGAGCAGTTGGCGCTCAACAACGAAGCGGGCGATGGCGCGATCGAGTGCCGTCAGCGCCTCGCGCATCTCACGCGCGTAGCCCTGCCGACGATCCGCCAACGCCGTCAGCGCACGTACCTCGCGCGCA
>DATCMP010000835.1:0-7737 GCA_036563365.1 Thermomicrobiales bacterium | reverse complement strand
ATGGGAGAAGGCCACAAGCTACGCCATTCTCCGTCCCCTTCTGGCCCACTCGCCCACTCGCCCACTCGCAAAGGAGCCACAATGCCAGTCAGCCGCAGCGTTCGGATTGGCATCATCGGCGCGGGATTCGCCGCGCGGTTGCATCTGGAGAACTATGCGCTCGTGCATGGTATCGATGTTTCAATTGCGGGCATATACTCGCCGACGGTTGGGCGCAGTCAGCGGCTCGCGGCGGAATTTGGCGGTCTGCACGTCTATCCGGCCGTGGACGACTTGCTGGCCGATCAGTCGATCGATCTCGTCGATCTCTGCGTGCCGAATAGCCAGCATGCGCCGCTGATCGTGCGCTGTGCGGAGGCGGGCAAGGATGTCGCCTGCGAGAAGCCGCTGACCGGCTTCTTCGGTGATGGCGAACCGGGTGTAGGGCGTCGCTACGATCGGGCGACGATGCTCACGGGCGCACTGCAAAATGCCGACACGGCGCTCAATGCGTTGGCGTTGGCGGGACGACGACTCCACTACGCCGAGAACTGGATCTACAGCCCGAATATCCGCAAGGCGGCGCGACTGATCGAGCGCAGCGAGGGGGCGATCCTGCGGCTCGTCGGGGAGGAATCGCACAGCGGCACCCACTCGCCCTACGCTCGCCAATGGCGCTTCAGTGGTGGCGGGAGTCTGCTCAACAAAGGCTGCCACCCGCTCGGCGCAGCCCTGGCACTCAAGTATGCCGAAGGGCAGCGCCGCTGGGGTCGCCCGATCCGCCCGGCGCGCGTCACGGCCAGCGTCGCCTCACTGACCAAAACCGCCGCCTTCAACGCGGATACGGAGCAATTCATCCGCACTGACTGGGAGGATTGCGAAGACTGGGGCGCGATGCTCCTCACCTTCGACGACGATACGGTGGCGCAGATCACCGCATCGGACATTGTCCTTGGCGGGATACAAAATAGCTTTTCGGTCTATGGATCGCGCGCAGTCGTCCATGCCAACAATGTGCCGAACACCACGGTCGTCGCCTTTAGCCCCCGCGACGGGATCTTCGGCAACGAGTACATCCGCGAGAAAGTCGAGACAACCGGCGGCTGGCAGTTCACCAGCGGCGACGAGCACTGGATGAACGGCTTCCCCGCAGAGTTGCAAGACTTCTGCGAAGCCGTCGCCGCCGAGCGCGAACCGCTAAGCGGAGCGCTCCTCGCTCGCGATGTCGTCGCCGTGTCATATGCCGCCTATCTCGCGGCAGCAGAAGGGCGCACGGTCGAACTTACGCCGTATCTGCGGTGAGTCTGTAGAGCTGGACCACTCTACGGCAGACCGACTGCGGGCAGAACATTTGTTCAACCACACCCTGCCATACTATACTTTGTAGATGCCGTACCTGTTGCTTCCACCACCACAACCGATAGTCTGCGTGGGGATCGATCTCGCTGGCTTGCCGCAACGCGAAACCGGGGTTGCGATCCTGCGCGATGGTGTCCTCGAATATCTCGCGGCGGCCGGTGATGATGATGAGATCCTGGCGATCGTGGAGCGAACGGGGCCGATGGCGACGGTCGCGATCAATGCGCCGCTGACCCTGCCGCGCGGGCGCTGCTGCCTGGACGATGATTGCCCCTGCCGACACGATCCCGGCACGCGCAGCCGCGAACTCGAACGCGAACTCTTGCGGCTGCGCGTGCCGATCCTGGCGATGGCGTTGATCAAAGTGCTGGCACGACGTGGTTTTATCCTCGCCGCCGCGCTTTGTGAGCGGGACGTTACGCCGCTCGAAGTCTACCCCTTCGCTACGTTGCGCCTGCTCGGGCTACCGACCACTGGCAAACGGACCCAGCTTGGGCGGCGGCGAATCCACAACGCCTTGCAACCGCTCGTCCCCGGTCTCGATCACCCAGAAGCCAGCGAACATCAGCTCGACGCCGTTGTCTGCGCGCTCACCGCCCAACTTTGGCGACAGGGCAAGACGCGCACCGTTGGTGTGGCGGACGAAGGGCTGATGATTATCCCGCAGATTACCGTGAAAGTAGCGGGGGACAATGACAACGTGGCTGCCGGGCAACCAGTGCGTCGCGTAGCCGAGGAACGCGCAAGCTATGATGCCGACGCGCCAACCGGCTCGGACGGAACAGCTTAGGCGTTAGGGCAGTTGCCAATCGCGGCGGATTTGTGTGTACGCCGCCGAGGCGAGCCACGTTGTCCCCTCACGGCTGAGGTGCAAGCCATCACCTTGCCGCAGAACGATCGTGCGCCCGGTGACGTCGGTCATCGACGCCGTGTAGTTCCCGTTTGTGTCGCTGAATAAGGCCCAGCTATCGACGTAGTGGACCCAGGGCCGGGACGCGATCTGCGCCAGAGCCGACTGGTTGACGGCGTGCGCGGCATTGTTCTGGCCCGGATCGCGCATCGGCGGCTGGCCGATCCAGTAGAGTTGCGCGCCACTCTTCCCGACGATATCCATGATCTCAGCCTGGCGACGACCGTACTCGGCCATCCAGCCCGGCGTACCGGGGGCAAAATACCCGGCGCTTGACGAGACACCATTCAGATCGTTGGCCCCCAGGATGATCACCACCACATCGGGCGGGTTACTCGCGACCGCCTGGGAGAGCCGAGCGGGCCAATCGAAGAAGGCCGGATTCGCCAGACCGGAGGAGATCTTACCGTCGGTGCTGGTGCTGACCACGCCGCTGCGCTGGCCGAACGACGTGAGATCGGCCCCGAGCCATTCGGCGAAAGAATCACCCGCCACATACATCCGCAGCGGGTTCGCCGCCGATACCTGCCGGATCGCGCGATTGCCCTGCGCCGCCGACGGGCTCGTCACGACCGGCGGCACCGGTACCGGCGGGCCAGGGACCGTCGGCGTCGGGCCAGGTGCCACAGGTGTGGGGGTGGCGGGTGGCGCGGTTGGCGGCAGCGCCACCCGCGGAGAACTTACCGCCGATGCAGTGCGCGTGCTTTCCGCCGTTCGGGTACCCGTCACAGTCCGCGTGCTTTCCGGCGTCCGTGTACTCGCCGCCGTTCGTGTGGCCGAGGCGCGCGGCACCGTCGCGGCGGCAGCATTGGTTGTCGGAGATGCACCCGTTATCGTCCTGGTTGCTGTGCCAGCGATAGTTGCCGGAGTAAGAGTAGGAGAAGCTGCAGAAGGTAGGGGCGGTGCGCCCGTCGGCGGCGCGGTGCCGCTGCACGCAGTCAGCACGAAGAGGAGAACCAGCGGCAAAGTCAGCCACCGCCAGTGGCGCGATAGAGTTTTTCTCGGATAGTACATCGTTCACTCTCTGCTCAACGTCGATCCCGGAGGTATGCGGTTTCCCGGTGGGGGAATCCGGGGATAGCCATACAACGAATGAGCGTACCATGCCGCCGAACGAAAAGCGCGATTTACGAGGCACGGGATACGATAGTGGCGACAAAAGCCCGGACATCCCCTGGCGTTGTCGTAGCGCATTGGCACAGGGGAATACCAACGAACGATAATCTTCCGAAGCACACGTCAGGGTTCCAGCCACGAGGATCACCATACCCCAGCGCGAAAGGGGCACCCACGATGACCATCAAAACACCGCTCTTCACCTACGACGATCTGGCGCAGTTGCCGGACGACGGCAAGCGATACGAGCTTGCGGATGGAGAATTGATCGTGAGCCCGGCACCAGCGACCTACCACCAGCAAGTTTCGGCACGGTTCGGCAACTTGCTCTTCCGGGCCGAAGATGCGGGATGGGGCCGGATGTTCACAGCGCCGACCGACGTACGCTTCGGCCTCTATCAGGTCGTCCAGCCCGATCTACTCTTTGTCAGCAACGAGCGCCTGGCAATCATCGGATCGCAGTACATCGAAGACGCCCCGGACCTGATCATCGAGATCCTGTCGCCGGGAACGCGTGACCACGACCTCGGCTGGAAGAAAACGCTCTACGCCCGCGAGGGGGTGCGTTTCTACTGGGTCGCCGATCCGATCGCCAAAACCGTCTTGCCACTGACCCTCGGCGCGGCAGGCTACGACGAAGCAGTGCCGCTACAGACCGCAGATACGCTCATTTGCCCACTCTTCCCGGAGATCACGGTCGAAGTGGCACGACTCTTCCCCTAACCCTTACCCACGTCGAGCACGCACCAGCGCGACCACGATCGCAACGATCGCGCCCAACGCAACCACGCCCAACGTCAACGGATAGGCCGGATGCACCGCAGCCAGCGTTGCGCCGCGCGTGAACACGATATAGGCGATAATCGCCAGCAGGTAGAGGCCGAGCAGGATCGGCAACCAGGCGATGCGTGAGCGTTGGGACATCGGGGAAACCTCCCGTTGCGACCGTCCGAGAGCGCGAAAGGACAAAGGCCACGAGCGCTCCGAGATTCTGGCGCGCGTTGCGCCACACATTGATCATCCTCGTGGTCATCGGCCTGGGCGCGGGGCTGCTCTGGTTGCGCCCCTTCCCCGCCGCCGAGGCGGCGGTCGCCGCGCTCGCCAGCGATGACTCGGTGACGGTGACCGCAACCAGCGACCTGATCACCTTCAGCCCGCGCGAGACCGCGCGCACCGGACTGATCTTCTACCCCGGTGCGCGCGTCGAACCGCGCGCCTATGCCGTGCTGATGCGCGCCCTCGCCGCACGCGGCACCGCGACCTTCATCATCAAACTCCCGTATGATATCGCGTTCTTCGCCCAAGATCGCCCTACGGCAATTATCGCCGCGCACCCCGAGATCCACACCTGGGCCATCGGTGGGCATTCGCTCGGTGGCGTCGTAGCGTGTTCCTACGCGGCGGCGCATATCGATCGGGTCGCGGGATTGCTTCTCTACGCCTCGTATCCCGCTTCCAATCTCTCCGCAACCCTCGCCAATACGGCGGTCCTCTCCCTCTCGGGGACGAACGATGGCCTCGCCACGCCCGCGAAGATCGAGCAGGCCCGCCCGATCCTGCCAATGAACACACGATATGTTTCGATCACGGGCGGCATCCACGCCTTCTTCGGTGATTACGGCGCGCAACCCGGTGATGGCCAGCCAACGGTGGGCCGGGCCGAGGCCCAGGCGGCGATTATCAACGCCAGCGCCGACTTCCTTGCCACGCTCGATCGGCGCTAAGGACAGCGGTAGCGTTAGTAGAGGGGGAGACGATGATCATCGACAGCCACTGCCATGCCTGGCCGCGTTGGCCTTACCAGCCGCCGGTGCCGGATAGTGAGAGCCGGGGCAAAGTTGAGCAACTACTCAACGAGATGGATCTGCACGGCGTCGATCAGGCCGTGGTCATCTGCGCGCGGATCGATCACAACCCGGACAATAATGAGTACATCGCGGAGCAGGTGCAGCGTTTCCCGCAGCGCCTCCATCAGTTCCCCGATGTCGATTGCGCCTGGACAGAGACGTATCACCAGCCCGGCGCAGCCGAGCGGTTGCGCGAGGTCGCCGAACGCTTGCCGATCCGAGGCTTCACCCATTATCTGCGCGGCGACGATGACGGCGCATGGCTCGATGGCCCGGAGGGTCGAGCCTTCTTCGGCGTGGCGGCGGAGCGCGGCCTGATCGCCAGTATCGCGGGGCGACCGGAACACCAACCCCCCCTGCGGCGCGTCGCCGAGCGCTACCCAAACTTGCCGATCCTCTGCCACCACCTCGCCGGGTTACGTACGACCGACGATAATGTGCAGGACAACCTGCGCGAAGTATTGGCCTCAGCGGCACTGCCGAATATCCACATCAAACTATCGGGCTTCGCCTACTGCTCGCGGATCGCGTGGGAATATCCGTATGCCGATACCGCACCGATCATCCAGGCGCTCTACGAACATTTCGGGCCGCACCGCCTCTGCTGGGGCTCCGACTACCCGGTGGTCCGTTTTTCCATGACGTTCCGGCAGTCGCTCGAAGCGTTCCGCACGCACTGCACCTTCATCCCCGAGGGCGACAAGGAGCAAATTCTAGGCGGTGCGCTCAACGCGCTCTTGACGCGCAAACAGCCACAGTGATACCTGACGCTACCCCACCGGACGACGATCCACCAGCACTGGGTGACGCCCTATCGCCGCAGGTATTCGCCAAGAATCTTTGCCAACGCCCCGACATTACCGGCGTATGTCGCGCTTGTTGTGCTACACCCCGCCGTCGATGCAGAATATTTGAGTCACTACCGGCGTCACAGACAAATCCAAACCACCAGGCTGATCCGTATTCATTACGAGCGAAGACCTTGCATGGCCGCGCATAGATCGTTCAGGGGATATTTGGGCCATTGTCAGCCATTGCCCCCAGGCGTTCGGACAATGGCGTATCGAGACCAACCTAAGGAGCATCACACAGTGATTGTCCAACAACCTTTCAACAGAGCGGTGAAGTCGCTCGCCGGGGGCGCGATACTCGCTCTCACATTGATGGCTTGCGGCGGTGGCACAACACCGACAGCGGCCACTACCGGTGGGGCCGCTTCAATCGCCCCGACTGCGGTCAGCGCCGCGTCGGCAGCGCCATCGAGCGCGGCGGCTTCAGCGGCAACGCGCACCACCGCTTCTACCTCGTCCACCGCACCGGCGAGCGCGGCACCGGCCACGGTGACACGCGCGGCAACCGGCACCACAGGCGGTAGCGTCGCCGCAACCGCCTCGCGCGTTTCCGGTGGCACAACGACAGGCGGAACCCGCTACGCGATTACCTCCACGAACTCGAAGGCGACCTATAAGGTCAACGAAACCTTCATCAACCAGGGGAATCGCTTCAACACCGCGCAGGGGACGACCGGCGATGTCACCGGCGACATCACGATCAACAAGCAGAACCCCTCTCTCAGCACCGTCGGCACGATCAAGGTCGACATCAGCAAGTTGACCTCGGATAGCGGCCAGCGCGACAACCAGATCCGCAATCGCTGGCTCGAATCGGCCAAGTTCCCGACGGCGACCTTCGCGCCGAAGCGCCTGGAAGGGTTGCCGACCACCCCCTACACCGACGGCCAGGAGCTGACGTTCAAGATCGTCGGCGATCTGACGATCCGCACCGTCACCAAGGAGGTCACCTTCGACGCCACCGGCAAGATCGTCGGCGATATCTTCACCGGTACCGCCACGACCAAGTTTAATATGACCGACTTCGGCTTCGAGCCACCGGATGTCGCCGGGGTTGTCAAGGCCGAGAACGGCGTCGAGCTGACGATGACCATCGAGGCGCAACAGGCACCGTAAACACCCGGCACCTCGACAACAAGCGCGAGTTTGAGTCGATGGCCGACTCGAGTTGAGAGTCGGCCATCGCTTCGTGTCTGCCGCTGTTGAGGAGCCTTCTTCCCGCACCGTGACCAAGCGCAACCATTAGGGTATCCTACTTGCGGAGAGCAAACGGACTGGTTGCTCGAAGTGAACATACTGGTGATGGGCGAGGGGCGAATCGATATGGGGGCAAACCTTCAATAGCGGGAACTTCTTGTCGGCCGCTCTTCATCACTCGTCGCTCGTCACCCGTCATTCCAAGTGGGGGAAGATGAACACCGATCTTACCGGGAAAGTGGCGCTGATCACCGGTGGCGGGTCCGGCATCGGCGAGGCAGCCTGCCATACGCTCGCGCAAGCGGGCGCGGCGGTCGCGATCGTCGATCTCCGTCCAGAGTCGGCCCAGGCGGTGGCGGATGCCATCATCGCCGCGGGCGGGCGGGCAATCGCCGTTGCGGCGGATGTGACCGATGAAGCGGCGGTCAGCGCGGCGGTGCAACGCGCAGTCGAAGAGTTCGGCGGCCTGCACATCATC
>DATCMP010000834.1:0-2637 GCA_036563365.1 Thermomicrobiales bacterium | reverse complement strand
CGCGCAGATAGCGCCAGATCAGCAACATATAGAGGGTGAAGAGGGCCAACGCGCCGATAAAGCCGAAGTTGCCGATCGAGTGGGCGAACGCGAAGTCGGAGGTGCTGACGGCCAGCCCCTGCTGCTCGTTGATGATCGCCGCGTCGGCAAAGCGATGCCCGGTCAAACCCGCCTGCCCGATCGTGATCCGGGCCTGGACGACATTCGAGCAGAAACCGAACGTATCGGCGTCCGGGTGCAAAAAGCAGGTCAGGCGATCCTTCTGGTATTGATGGAAAAACGGCTCGCGCCCGAAGATCCCGTGCCACGCGACCCAGTACGTCGGGGCGATCGCCGCGAGCGTACCGACCAGATAGATCCAGCGGGTGCGGGAGACGGCGATGATCCCGAACCAGATCGCCACGAAGATGAGGGCGGTCCCGAGGTCGGGCTCGGCGAAGACCAGCAGCGCAGGCAGGGCCGCGAGGAGCCCCGAAGCGGCGAAAGAAAATGGCCCGCGAATCTGCTCGCCACGGAGCGCGACGAACCCGGCGACGAGCAAGATCGTCGCCAGTTTCGCCGGTTCCGAGGGCTGGAAGGAGAGCGAGCCAAACGTGAACCAGCGCTGGGCACCACCGATAATCTCGCCGAACCGCAGCACCAGCGCCAGCAAGAGGAGCCCTGCCCCATACATCGGCAAGGAGAGGGCGCGCAGGAAGCGGTAGTCGAGCGCAGCCAGGAGGCCCATCAAGGCGAAGCCGACGATCGCGAAGAGGGTTTGCTTGAAGACCGCGCTACTCAGCGATAGATCGCGATTATCGGCGCTATAGATCGTCAGTAGGCCGAAGCCAAGCAGCAGCAACGTGACGATCAGCATCGCCGGATCGGCATTGCGCCAACGGTTCTCACGCTCGGATGGTTCTATCATCGCCATAATCGGTGGGGAAGGGCTGGCGGCGTGCCGCTCATGGCAGCACCGTAGGTCGCCGATATGCCCGGTCCCTCTTTCCTCCTCATCCTACGTATCCTGTCGCGCGGCTCCAAGTATAGTCAGGGAGATGCGGGTGGCGCAAAGCCTCGGGGGCCTTGGGGGGCGGGTCAGCGCGAGCGGGTGATAGCGGAAAGGACGAGGTTGAACTGGAGAGCGCACCGAGAGGGGACGAGCGGGACGAGAGGGATGAGGAGGGAGAAGGTGCCGACATCGGTCGCCGATTGAAATCCCCGTCTGCCGCCCCTACGACCGCAGGCGCACGATCTTGCGCGGCCAGGCCCAGCCCGCCGCCCGCACGTCGCGGATGAGGTAGGCGACGGTGCGCGGGCGGACCTCGACGGTCATCAGGTCGGCCAGCGGCAACCAGACGGCGCGATAGGTGCCGCGCTCGGGGGGGTAATCGCCGCGCATCTCCGCGCCATCCCCGCTGCCGAAATCGCCGCCGGTCGGCGTGGCGAGATAGAAGTGGATCAGCGCGTCATCGCGGATCAGTTCGGCGATCCGCGGGCCGATGGTGACGATCAGCCCCAGCTCTTCCCGCGCCTCGCGGATCGCGGCGGCGATCGCCGTCTCCCCCTCCTCGACGCCGCCGCCGGGGAAGACGTAGTAGCGCCGACCGGCACGTCGGCGCTCGATCATGGCGATCGTATCGTCGCGCCGGATGATGACGCGGGCACGCTGCGAAAGCATCCGCTCCTCGTTGCAGGGCGATCGTTAAGGGTGATCGTCACCCGGACGGAGCGTGGCCCCGTTGCCACGCCCCAGGCAGCCCATCTTGCCACGCACTGGCGGCGGATGGCAAACCGCGCTCAGCCCGCCGCGACGAGCGCCAGGATCGCATCGCCGAACGACGCGATCTTCGTCGGCCCGAACCCTTTGATCGCCAGCAATTCATCGTGGCTGGCCGGCTGGCGGAGGGCCACCTCCTGCAACATCGCATCTTTGGCGATGATGTACGGCGGCACCGCCCGCTCGCGCGCCTCGGCGCTACGCCACTCGCGCAGCCGTTCCAGGAGCGCCGCCTGATCATCGTCCAACTGGCCCCCGCCCTCCGCGCCCTCGTCGCCGAGCGCGAGCGACGTGCCGGTGGTTAACTTCGCCATCGCCGCGCTCTGCCGCGCCGCAGGGACCGATGACGACGGCGCGGCATACGCCGTGAGGGTCGCCCGCTCAGCCGCCGCCCCGCGATCCGTCAGCGTCAACGGGCGGTATTCGCTGTCCCCGCGCGCGATGAAGCTATCCGCGACCAGGCGCTCGATCAACGCGTCGATCCGCCCCTGCGACATCCCGCTCAGCGCGCCGAAGTGCGGATTGCGGTCTTCTTTCACCGAGGCGGTGATCGACCCCGACAGCACCTTCATCAACCCCGTCTTGCCGACGTTGAACGGCATCCGCCGTAGACAGTCGAGGACGATCACCGCCGCCTCCGCCTCGGACGCCGGGGCCGGACGCTGCGGTGCAGCTTGCCGCGCGTCGGCACTCGTGGTCCTCTGCCGACTACCGACTACCGACTGCCGACTCGCTCCCGTACAGACGTCGCAGACCGTGCCGCACGGATCGAGCCGTTCGCCGAGGTGCGCCGCCAGGGTGACGTGGCGACAGGTCTGCCCGGTAGCGTAGGCGATCATCCGCTTGATCCGCTTCTCGTTCTCGCGCCGCACATCATC
>DATCMP010000833.1:0-4323 GCA_036563365.1 Thermomicrobiales bacterium | reverse complement strand
TCCTACCCAACCCTTCCTACCATGGATAGGCGGCGGACCTCTCCGACCTGGGGACGCTCGCGGTCCCGACATACCCTGTCGGTATGCCCGGTCTATCGGGCTGGTCCGCCGCCCCGCGCACAGCGCGACGCATCTGCCATCGTGTGACGCCAGCGCGAGAGCGCTGTAGTAGGATAGGCGCGCGAGAGACGAATAGATCAGGCCGGGAGGGGGGCGATGAGCGCGATCACGGTAGAGGAATTGCGGACACAATCGGCACAGGGGCCGAGCGGCGCGGACGCCGAGAGATTGGCCGAGCGGATTCGGGCGCGTGTCGGGGCCGAAGCGCTCGCGAATGGCAGCGCGCAGTTCGTCGATGAGTTGGACGTTGCCTGGGTCCTTGCCGCGCCGCGAGTACGGTCTGTTCCGCTGGTCGTCGCCGCGGTCGGGGCCGATTTTCGCCTGCCGATGCAGCCGCTCGGCGATACGGGGCTCTTCGCGGCGACCGCGACCTGGGCGCATGGCGACGCGGCGCGGTGGCATTACGAGGTCGATGGCGAACGGCTGGGCGGCGGTCAAACCGAAACGTACCTGATCCATCCCGATTGCCGCGAGCGGCCCGGCGTGCCGAAGGGTCGGCTGCTGGCCCGCTCGCCGTGGCGCAGCCAGGTTTTCGCCGGGACGATCCGCGACTGGTCGGTCTACCTCCCGGCCAAAACCGACGGCCCGGCGGCGGTGATGGTCTTTCAGGACGGCGTGCGCTTCTATCAGGAGTTCGTGCCGACCGTCTTCGACAACCTGATCGCGGATGGTGACATGCCGCCGACGGTCGGCATCTTCCTCAACCCCGGCGTCTTCGCCGACACCACCGTCTCGAATCGCTCGTTCGAGTACGACACCCTCTCCGATCAGTATGTCCGCTTCCTGCTCGAAGAGATCCTGCCGGAGGTCTCCCGCGAGGTGCCGCTGCGCGAGGACGCCGCAGGCCGCGCGATCTGCGGGATGTCGAGCGGCGGGATCTGCGCCTTCACCGCCGCCTGGCAGCGCCCCGACCAGTTCCACAAGGTCCTGTCGCATATCGGCAGCTTCACCAATATCGCCAGCGGCCCGACCCTGCGCGATGGCGGCCATAATTACCCGGCCCTGATCCGCAAGATGCCCCCGAAGCCGCTCCGCGTCGCGTTACAGGACGGCGAGAACGATCTGGATCACGCGGCGGGGAATTGGTGGCTGGCGAACTTGCAGATGGACGCCGCGCTGCGATTCGCCGGTTACGACCGCACCTTCGCCAGGGGGAAGGGCTTCCACTCGCTCGGGCATGGCCGCGCGATCTTCCCCGATTCGCTGCGCTGGCTCTGGCGTCCGTAACGATCGCACGCCTGTACGTGAAAGGGCCTGTACGTGAAAGGGAACCACGATGCCGCGACCGGAGGATGTGGGCGCACCGAGTAATTGGGGCCGCTGGGGCGACGCGGACGAGCGAGGCACGGCGAATCTGCTGCGCCCGGATATCGTGCAGGCGGCGGCGGCGCGCGTGCGGCGCGGGGCGGTTTACTCGCTCGCGGCACCGGTTTCGCCCGAGGGGCCGAACCTGCCGAGCCGTCGCCCGATGTGGCATGTGGTGACCTCGCGGATCCGCCCCGGCACCGAGCAGTCGGGGGCCGACGACGTGATCATGATGCACACGCACGGCACCACGCACATCGACGCGCTCTGCCATATCTTCGTCGGCGACACCCTCTATAATGGGCACTCCGCGAGCAGCTTGCAGCCCGGCGGGGCGCAGAAATGCGGCATCCAGAATGCCGGGCCGATGGTCAGTCGGGGCGTGCTGCTCGACATCGCTGCCTTTCGCGGCGTCCCCCACCTGGACGGCGGCGAGGCGATCGAGCCGGACGAGTTGGAGGCGTGCGCCGCGCGGCAAGGTGTCGAACTGCGCGCGGGCGATGTGCTCCTGGTGCGGACGGGTTGGTGGCAACTCTTCGACCAGGGGCCCGAGGCGCGGCAGCGGTTCTACGCCTCCGAACCGGGACTGAGCGGCGCTTGCGGCCGATGGTTCAAGGACCACGACTTCGTCGCGCTCGGCGCGGACAACCCGGCGGTCGAGGTCGTGCGCGAGTGGGGCACGCCGCTGCCGTTGCACCGCGACGTGATCTGGGGCTGCGGCGGCTATCTGCTCGAATTCCTCGATCTGGAACGGCTCGGCGCCGAGCACGTCTACGAATTCCTCTACGTCGCCGCCCCGCTCCAGATCGCGGGGGGATCGGCAGCCCGATCGCGCCGGTAGCGATCGTGTAAGCGTGTACAGCGCGAGTGGTTTCACCCGTTAGCCAGCCCCTCCGCAGCTCAACGGTGCTAGAATGCCCCCTCTTGAGTGGCAACGGCGCGTGCGGGGACATTTCGCGGGTCTGGTTACTTGGCCCTGTTTGCTTCTGCGCCATGCCAGATCCCCCGCATCGTATCGTGAATGAGCGCCTGTGCGGGCAGGCGAGGGGTGGATAGAGGAGGAGAGCGATGGATCGGGATTGGGTGAGCAATGAGGAACTGATCCAGGAGGCGCGACGGCGGCTCCACCAGGGGGCCTGGGATTACCTGGTCGGCGGCTCCGCGTCGGAGACGACCCTCCGGCGTAACCGGCTGGCCTTCGACCGTGTCGCCTTCCGCCCGCGCATCCTGGTCGATGTCTCCGAGATCGATCCGAGCACCACCTTCATGGGCCAACGCCTGCGGATCCCGGCGATCCTCGCGCCGATCGGGTCGTTGCAGGTCTTCGATCCGGGCGGGGCGATCCCGGTCACCAAAGCCGCCACGGAGTTCGGCATCCTCCACGCCGTCAGCTCCGTGACCCTGCCTGCATTGGAGGAGACGGCGGCGGCAACGCCCACGCCCAAAATCTTCCAGCTCTACGTCCACGGCGACATGCAGTGGACCGAGGAGATCATCGGGCGGATCAAGGGGGCCGGGTACGCCGCGCTGGCGCTGACGGTCGATGTCTCGCACTACAGCCGCCGCGAGCGTCCGATGGTGACGCGCTATCAGCGCCCGAGTCAGAGTATCGTCCCGATCAAGAACTATCTGGGCGCGCTGACCTGGGAAACGATGGATATGATCAAGGAACTGGCGGGGCTGCCGTTCATGCTCAAGGGGGTGCAGACCGCCGAGGATGCGCTGCTCGCCGTCGAACACGGCGTGGACACGATCTGGGTCTCCAATCACGGCGGTCGCCAGATCGACCACGGGCTCGGCAGCCTGACGACGCTCCCCGAGATCGTGCAGGCGGTGGCCGGGCGGGCGCGGATCATCGTCGATGGGGGCGTGCAGCGCGGCAGCGACATCCTCAAGGCGATCGCGCTCGGCGCGGATGCGGTCGCGCTCGGCCGCCTGCAAGGCTGGGGACTGGCGGCGGGCGGACAGGCCGGGGTGGTGCGGATGCTGGAAATCCTCGAAGATGAGTTGATCTGCGAGATGGGCCTGCTCGGCGTCGCCGATCTCTCGCAGCTGACGCCGCAGCACGTCTGCCCTGCGGAGCCGGTCACGCCGCCGCACGAGATGAGCAGCTGGGTTAACATGCCGGTGGGGCGTATCCCCTAGCCAGACCTCAGCTGCGCTGTGAGCAGCGGTGCGGGGATATGCGCCGGAGGTGGGGTTGCCCGGACCGAGCGGTCCGGGCAACCGCGTTAATGGCACCACCGCGGATCGGTGTGCTATCAGCCTTCGTTCCGGGCTTTGTCGATACAGAAGGGCTTCGTGGTGTACGATAAGCTATGGTGCCTCCCCTGATCATGACGACAGTACGATGATTGCGCCTGTGGCGATAGTGGCGCTGCCTATTCCACTACGGTGGGTCTTGTGCCTGCACGCGGTTTGTGAGAATATTTCAATAAGGTCTGTGTGTTGCATGAAGTAGCGCGCCTGTAGCGCCGCAGCCTTCGATGTCCCGCCGCTTCTTCACCAGCCTCTTGCCGCGATCCACCGTTTGTCGTGCCGCCCCGTCGTGCCGCCCCGTCGTGCTTCTGGAGCATCGTTCACCATTTGCAGCCGAGGAGGGAACTCCCATGTCCGCTGAATTTCATGCCGATCCGCCAGTCGACCTCTCGGTGACCGCTACCACCGTCCCTATAACCGAGTTATCATCCCGGCGTCAGCAGGCGTCGCAAGCACGACACCATGCCGCGGCGATCGGTGATTATGTGGCCGCCGAGCGCTGGTATCGGCAGGAGCGTACGCTCGATGCCCAACTCGCCGCGCGGGAGCGGCGCGAGGGGGCAGCGCGCGCCTGAGCGCCAGCGGCGTTGTCGAGGGATTCGCCGCTCGACGGCCTGCACTATCTGCGAAATGAACGCC
>DATCMP010000825.1:0-6201 GCA_036563365.1 Thermomicrobiales bacterium | reverse complement strand
TTCAGCGAACCTTCTCACGACTCACGACCCACGACCCACGACTTCTGCAAGCTCCGCTGCCACAACGCCGTCGCGTAGAACTCGTACGACGCCGCGCGGTCAGGCACATCGACCACATGGACGGTGAAGCGGCAGGGGACGCCGTTCTCGGGCAGATTATCCGCGAAGTAGGCGCTGTACGCCTCGGCATAGGCTTTTTTCAGGCGGTCTTGCTCCGCCGCGAAACCCGCCGGATCGACGAGCGGATTCGGGCTCTTCGGCTGGCAACCGAACGCATGGACCTCGATGAAGTCCACGTCGCGCAACGAATCGCAGATACCGGCGTCGCGCAACCACTTCTCGTAGCACGCGAAGACCAGCGGCACCTCGCGAGCCGGGTCCATCGTCACCAATTCGTCCAGCCCTAACACCCCCTGCGCCGAATAGCCGCCCGTCAGCCCCGCGAACGAGATCTTCAGGTCGCCATCCGGCAACTCCTCCGTCACCAGCGACGACAACACCGGGCGCTCACCGTTGTAGTAATAGGTCAGCTTACCGCGCTTCTTCACCTTGAATGTCATGGGTGCCTCCGGGGGGGGTAGTCGTGAGTCGTGAGTCGTGAGTCGTGAGTCGTGAGTCGGTAGTCGGTAGCCAGTGGGCGAGAGGAGGGACGCACCCCTCAGCCCCCCAATTCTGGGGGGTACAGACGCTGCGAGGAGAGAGGTTTCCCCGAATGTCGCTGCCTCGTAACAGCAGTACCCCCCAGAATTGGGGGGCTGAGGGGCGTCACCCACGCCGCCGCCGCCACCCCATCCCGCCATCAGCCCTCATCCCTCACGACTCACGACTCACGACTCACGACTCCAATCAGCAGATCAGCGACTTCGCGCGCCATCGTGTAGTGGAGGTTGTGGCCGGTGGCGAACTCCTCGACGCGCCAGGCCGGGTCGTCGCGCAGGCGGGCGGCGATCCGCATGAAGACGTCGCCGCCTGGGGCGGTGCAGAGGACATAGACGCGCGGCAGGTCTTTACCCTGCCCCTCGGTCAGCGCGAGCGGCTGCGTGAATGTCTTGAGGGGCTGCGCGGCGCGCCGCGGCTCGGCCCAGGCACGCATCTCCGGCGAGAGGTCCGGGGAGATCGGCCCCGGCTGCAAGCGCCAGCCATCGACCGCCCGTGCGGCCATCTCCTGACGCGCCTGCTCGCTCGGATCGACCAGATCGGCCAGCGACTGCCCCTCGGCGGGGACCATCGCGTCGAGGTAGACGAGGTGTTGCAGCCGGTCGCCGATCCGGTCGGCCACGCCGGTGATCACCATCCCGCCATAGCTGTGCCCGACCAGGACGACATCGTGCAGGTCTTCCCAGACGATCGTGTTGACGACATCCTGGATATGCGTCTCCAGATCGACATCCGGGTTGGCGAGATGGACCCGCTCACCCAGCCCGGTCAGGGTCGGCGTGAGCACCTCGTGGCCCGCCTCGCGCAAGAGCGGCGCGACCGTCCGCCGCCACGCCCAGCCGCCGCCCCACGCCCCGTGTATGATCACGAATGTCGCCATCCTGCGGCCCTCCTTAGCTGTGGCCTCACCTGTGGCCTCGTCCGTCGTTGGCCGTAGGATAGCAGAACGCTCACGCAAAAAGCGCTGACCACCCCCTACCGGAGCGATCAGCGCCTCGCCTATTGCCGTATTTTTGTGAGGACAATGCCGCTACCGACGCACCAACCAGCGCCGCGACTCGACCACCCGCCCGAGGATCGCCACCTCCGGCCCGAGCAGGACCGGCGCATGACCGTCCCCGACCAGCGCACACCGCCCGGCGTGGCGGTCGAGTCGCCGCAGGAGCAACGCGCCAGCGGCGAAGGCGACGACCAGATCGCCCCGATCGACCGTCTCTTCCGGGTCCACCGTCAGGCGATCCCCGGCGCAGACCTCCGGGGCAAACGTGTCGTCGGGGGCGCGGAACTGGAACTGCCCCGCCCAGCCGTCCAGCACCGTGCCGAGGCGACGCACGAGCGGTCCGCCATCGCACGCGGTGCAGACCCGATCGAGGTCCAACAGGGGCGCACTGTGCTGCAATGGGCGCACAGCGCGCGCCCCGGCCAGGAAATCCGCGATCTCATCGAACAGCGTCGTCAGTTCCCGCTCACCGGCGCTCATCCCAAAATCCTTTCCGATACTGCCGTTGCTACCGTACAAAAATTCGTGTCGCGAAAGACCCACCGCCAAAATTGTTCGTCGCTCGGCTCGTCCCGCCTACGTGCCTATTCTGCACCCGAACGCGCGCCGCCGACACTTACACTAGGCCCACGCTACCCCCACAGTCACGCGCCGCACGCTCCAAATGGAGAGTGGGATATGGACGGCGGCGGGGAAAGCCGCGCGGCAGGCGCACGTCGTGCGCGGAGATTCAGGTGCGGGGAGCGCGTAGGGCTTGCATCGGAAAGGGAGGGGGGGACACGGCTGGCGGTTGAAACCGCGCCTCGCGGGCCTGCGGGCCACGAAGCCCGCCTACGCGGGCTGGGTCCGCTATGGGTGCAATGCCTGATATATTGCGGCACCGACTCGCAACAAACCCAGCCGCCGTAGGGCGGCCATTGTGCCGTTTATCGGTATTCGTGGCCCGCAGGCCCGCGGGGCCGGGTGCCCCCTGGGCGATTCAGTCGCCAGCCCTCTCTGTAGCTAAAAATTTTATCAGTCGTCAGTCGTCAGTCGTCACTCGCCATTCCCCACGCACCCGCCCAGACGCTGATCGCTTCGAGGATCGGGGCGAGCGCCAGCCCTTTCGGGGTCAGCCGGTATTCGATCCGCACCGGCGTCGTGGGGATCACGGTGCGCGCGACGATCCCTTCGGCCTCCAGTTCTTTCAGGCGCTCGGAGAGCATCCGGTCGCTCAGCTCGGGGATCGCCTCGGTCAGTTCGCCGAAACGCCCGATGCCGCAGAGCATCGCGCGAACGATCGCCCCGGTCCACCGCCGCCCGATCAGCTCGACCGCGCGATGGAAGAAGGGGCAAAACGCCCCGTCGAACACAAACTCCGCTTTTTCTGTCTCGATAAGTCCGGTCATGCGGGCCTCCTCACCCTCTATTCTAATCTTTCGTAAGCAACTTGACAATGATTAGCATTCGCAGTATAGTCACTTACGTGAAGTAAGCTACGCGAGGGCGCGGGCCAGCCGCAGACGATGAGGGAAGGATGATGACCAGCACCACCGACCGTTATCTCCAGGGGCCGACCGACCCGATCGCCGCCGCCCCGCGCCCGATCGATCCCGGCGTGACGATCGGCCACGTCCACCTCCGCACCGCCGACATCGACCGGGTCCGCGCCTTCTACGTCGGCGTCCTCGGCTTCGACGTGATCGCGGAGATCCGCGACATGCCGGGGTGGGGGACGACGGGCGACGCGCTGTTCCTCTCGGCGGGCGGCTACCACCACCACCTCGGCTTCAACACCTGGAAGTCGAAGGGTGGCCCGCCGCAGCCGGACGGCGTGGCGGGGCTGCACCACGTCGCCATCCGCTACCCGACGCGCGCCGGGCTGGCCGACGCCCTGCGCCGCCTCCAGGCGGTCGACTGGCCGTTGCGCCAGCTGGCCGACCACGGCACGCACGAGGCGATCTACATCGAAGACCCCGACGGCAACGATCTCGAACTCTGCTGGGACCGCCCGTTCGACCAATGGCCGCGCGACGAGCAAGGCCGCGTCACGATGGGCGGCGGCGAACTCGACCTCGACGATCTGCTTAAGGAACCCACACTCTAAACTGACTACCGACTACTGACTACTCGCCACCATTAGGAGCACCCACCATGTCCACCACCATCTCGACCCAGCCGAACTCGACCAACGCCATCGACCCCGGCACGACCGTCGGCCTGCTGGCCCTCACCGTCTCCGATCTAGAGCGCTCGGTCGCCTACTACACCGGGCCGATCGGGCTCGCCGTCCTCGCCCGCAGCGACGGTGAAGTGACCCTCGGCGTCGCCGACCGCCCGCTCCTCCTCCTGCGCGAGCAACCGGGCGCGGAGGCATGGCCGCGCGGCGGCGGCAGCTACACCGGCCTCTACCACTTCGCGCTCCTGCTGCCGACCCGCCTCGACCTCGGGCGCTGGCTGACGCACTGGCTCTCGCAGAGCTTGCCGCTCCCCGGCCAGGGCGATCACCTGGTCAGCGAGGCGCTGTACCTCGAAGACCCCGACGGCCACGGGATCGAGATCTACCGCGACCGCCCGCGCGAGGAGTGGGCCTGGCAGGGTGGTCAGGTACGGATGGCGAGCGACCCGGTGGACATCATCGGGATGCTGACCGAGGCGAAATACAGCGGCCAGCCGTGGACCGGGATGCCAGACGGCACCCGCCTGGGGCATATGCACCTCCAGGTCGGCAATATCCCCGAGGCCGCGACGTTCTACCACGACATCCTCGGCTTCGACATCGTCGCCGCGATGCCGAGCGCCCTTTTCGTCTCCGCCGGTGGCTACCACCACCACATCGGGATGAATATCTGGCACAGCCAGGGGGCCACCCCCCCGCCCGATGAGAGCGTCCGGCTGCGCTTCTTCACGATCGACCTGCCGACCGAGGAAGCCCGCCAGGCGGTCGTCGCCCGCCTCGACGCCGCCGGGGTGCGCCACGTCACCGAAGGGGCCATCGTCGCCCTCGCCGATCCGTGGGAGAACATCATCCTCTTGCAGGTCGGGGCCACGACGAGCGCGGAGGGCGCGACGGCGCTGGCAGCCCTCGCCTGATCACATCAGGACACGAAGTGGCCCGGTCGGTATTGACCGGACCACCGTCATTACCGGCAGCAAAGTAGAGAACCCACCGGTATCCCCGTATAGCCTCGCGGAGCCTGCTGTCCGTCGGCGCAAAGCCAGCCGAGCGCTCGGAGCAAAAGGAGACCGGGAAGGATGTTCCGACGACTTCAGCGCCATCCCCCTCGCCCTCCTTCCGTAGAGCAGCAGGTGGCGATCCTGGAACGAGGCGGCATCCGCTTACGCGCGGAAATCACGGTCGCTGATCTCCTCCATGCCTTCCCGCGGGAGGACTACGAAGCAGAACCATTCATCCGGTTGCTCACTGTCATCGGCGGCGAGATGGAGGAATTGGGTGACTCGGCGACGGGGCGTGTGTACGGGTCAATGTCCGGCAACATCTGGCATTTGGACACCGAGTGCATCGAAGATCATGGCGATTATGTCATTATCGCCGAGCGTCTAAGCGAACTCGCGCAGGGCGACTTACCTCTCGAAGCGATTCGCGACTACGTTGATGTCGGAGAAGGGCTCGCCTCCGTATCGTTCCGGTTAGATGGCCGAGAGTATCGCTGGGACGCCGCAGTTGAAGACGATTGGGTGGACCCGACGATCCTCAGCAAGTTTGCCGAACTCCTCGCAACGCGCGACGCGACGCGGCGATTCACCTACTTCGACCTGGGTGGTCAAGATTGCCTCATCGGCTGTAGCACCACAGCAGAGTTAGCAACCCTACAATCGGGGACAGGGTTACTCTTCACATGGCTCTCGTAACAATCGACGGCAATAAGCCATGCGGCTTGGCGCCCACAGCCCCCACCAAGTTCTCCCTCAAGACCATTCGTCATTCGTCACTCGTCATTACCCTCGTATAGCCCGCCAGCGCGATCGTGGCGACGAGCAGCACGACCCCGAAGAGGAGCAACGCCGCGATCACGCCGATGGTGTCGGCGAGGAAGCCGAGCAGGACACTCGGTAACCCGAAGCCGAGATAGGCGCAGAGGAAGTAGCCCGACACGGCGCGGGCGCGCTGCGCCCCGCCGAGGCGCGACACCTCGCTCAGCCCCCCCAGGTAGGTGAAGCCGTAACAGGCCGCCCCGGCGATCGCCGCCCCCGCCAGCACCAGCGGCAGGATGCCGCGCCACGCCCCGCCCGCCAGCAGCAGATACCCGAGCGGCAGCAGCCCGAACCCGATCAGCAGCGCCCGCCGCGCCGGGAGCCGCCGCACGAACGGCTGGCAGAGCGCCCCGGTCCCGTTCACCAGGAAAAGCGCCGCGCCGCTCCAAATCCCGAGATCGTAGCGGGCCAATTGCGACGGGATGATCGCGATGGTCAGTCCCGTAACCGCCCAGGCCAGGGCGATGGCAACGCCCGGTAGGATCGCCCCGGCAGGGAAGTACGGCAAACGGACGAGGACGCCGCCCTGCGGCGCTCGCTGCGGCAGCGCGAGGAGCGCGACGAAACAC
>DATCMP010000823.1:0-5801 GCA_036563365.1 Thermomicrobiales bacterium | reverse complement strand
ACTAATTACCGTCGTACACGATACCGAACTCGATTCTCTCCTTGTCTCAGGACTACTTCGCACGCCAGTAACAACGATTGACGGTATTGACAGTCCTATGATACGGTTCGTATGAACCGCAGGCGACTAGCGATGAGGGAGTGAAGATGAGCGTTGTAGGAGAGGTCCGCTCGCGCCTGGAGCAGCTGGAGGCCCAGGTTGCGCCGGAACTGCGCGACGAGGTCCGGACAATCCGGCTGCTCCTGGCCGACCCGGAGCGCCAGTGGATCGGCACCGTGGAGGCGCAGCGGCTCCTCGGTGTACAGTCGATCAACACGGTCAAGGCCTGGGCCAAACTCGGGCTCCTCCGGAGCCGGCGCGGTCCGAGCGGCCGCCTGAAGGTCCACCTGGATGACGTGCTGCGCGAGGCGCAGGCGCAGCGCGACCTGGACGCGATGGGCGGCATCGACGATCCCGAGGAGGCGAACGAAACCATTCGCCAGGTACGCCAGCAACTCCGGGATCCCGCCGAGCGCGCGCGCGTCGATGCCGAGTTGGCCGCGGCCGGGCTGCGCTTCGCGCCGGAGTAAGAGCCTGCATGAGCGCGCCGAGTGCACCACCGAGCGCCGTGCTCGACACGAGTGTCCTTTACCCCGCTTGGTCGCGCGTGCTGCTCCTGCGGCTAGCACGCCGCCAGCCCGCCGGCTTTCGCGGGATCTGGTCGCGGGATATCGCCCGCGAGCTCTGGCGGACGTTCGAGGTGCGGGCCGGAAGGCGAGGGATCGCGCCTGAACAGATCCGGCACGAGGCGGCTGCGGCACTCTACCCGTTGCGGCAGGCGTTTGCCATAGTTACTGCCGAATCCCGTCCCCCGGGCACGCCCGCCTCGCCCCTACCCGATCCAGATGACGCACACCTTTGGAATGCCGCGCTCAACGCGGGTGCCGCCTACATCGTCAGCAACAACACGCGCCATTTCCCGCCGCCGATCCCGCAGATGGCAGATGGGGAACGCGTGCTGCGGCATCATGTCCACGGCATCGAGTTCGTCACCGCGATCGAGTTCATCGAAGACATCCTTGGCCTCGACGCGGCAGCGCTCTACGGCGCTTCCATCCCGTGCGGTGGCATCGTACGCAGCGCGCGCTCGGGGCATTGATCAGCGCGATTCCGTGCCGTTGCGGCCCCCGCTGATCGTTGCGCCAGCTCTACCGTGACAATCGCCCGTGCGCCTCGGTGATCAGGCGGAGAGCGAGGGTATAGATGGCTGAGGAGGCGAGCGCCAAGCCAATCGTGCGGCTCACGCGCTGGAGCGTCGCGTCCAACGACACCGGGCGCGGGAAACGCCGCCGCACCGAGGCAGTACGCTGGACGATTTATGGCATCGACGCCGAGGGGATTGAGCGGGTCTACGCTGAGCACATGACCGAGGCGGAACACGACGCGTGGCGGGCAACCGATCCGCTCTGGGCGGAGGCGCAGCGCGCGACCTTCGTGAAACTCCTCGCCGATCCCAGGACTCGCGATTTTGTGCTGCGGATCGACATCAAGGCGGCGCTCGATAAAGGCGACACCGAAACGGCGCTCGCGCTGGCGCGGCACCTGGCGCCCGAGACATGGGCCGAAATCGCGAAGAGCGCAGACAGCGAAGCTAACCCTGATGAAGGTACCCTCCCGAGTCGTGAGGCAGCGCCTCCGCAGCAAAGAGAAGCACGAGCGATGGTGAATACGAGCACACATGACGATTTCGAACGAGATGGCGTATCACCGACGGCGAAAGTCAGGCGTCGGCGCAAGCGTGAGGAGGCAAAATCTCCACCCCCCACGCCTCCAAGTACGAGGGAAACCGTCTCCAAGGCCGACCTGCTCGCCGCGCGGGAGGGGCTCGATGAATCGCAAGATGAGTCGACGGGAGGTGCGATGGTATCGCCGCATGAACATGAGAACGTGGGCGAGCACATCTTCACAACCTTCAAGGAGGTGCGGCGGGCGCTCAAAGCCGCCGAGACGTTTGGGTTCGACTATGTGCTCACCAGGAGCACCGCGGTGAAGGTGACGGAGCGCGACGAAAACGGGGATGTTCGTGAGACGGCGCTATACACGCATTACTCCCTGCAACTCTTCCGCACCGCACTCGGTGGCGACGAGTCGTACGAGCCACCGCTGCCAGCCCGAATCGCTGTGCTCATGCCGGAGGACTTCCTGGACGGAGAGAAAGAATAGGCGCGAACTCCTGAGCCTGCCGAATGGAAGGTGGATTGTCGTGGCGCCAGAAATCACCGTCATGCGGGCTAAGCCGCTGATTGATCCGCTTCCCGATGCTGTCAACCGCGCGCACGCCGCGTAGAAAAACCTCGAGAAAAGTCGACAAATACAAAGCGAAATGCGTTACAATGGCGGGGCCAGCGGCGGCCGATAAGCCGCCCTGAAAGCTGAATAGCGGCGTCCCTGGGGGGCGTTTTCCTAGCTGTGGTGCGGAAATCCGCGCACGCTGGTCCGAGAATGCAACTCGTTGTCGGCGTCGGCGCTCAGCGCCGCGAAGGCCCGTTGCCACACCCCGCTCACGGCCCAGCGGCGGAAGCGCTGGCGGATTGCCTTGGCGTCCCCGAACCGCTCGGGCAGGTCCGCCCAGGGGATCCCCGCGCGGTAGCGGTACAGCACGGCGTCCACGAAGAGGCGGTTGTCCGCCGCCGTCCCGCCGACGTGGCCGACCCGCCCCGGCAGCAGGTCCTCGATCCGCGCCCATTGGTCATCCCGCAGCGCATACCGCCGTGTCGTCATCCCGCCCCCGTCGCACGCCTCCCCATCGCCTTGCCGGGAGCCTACCACAACTGACGCCACGCCCTAGGAAAATCAGACGAGCCGCAAGATAACCCTCCGAGCGGTACGACGACATCGCCGCACGGACATGAAAGCGTGGGCGAGTATATCTTCACGAGTTTCAAGGAGGCGCGTCAGGCCCTCAAGGCCGCCGAGACGTTCGGGTTTGATTATGTGCTCACCAGGAGCACGACGGTCGAGGTGACGAAGCGCGACGACGATGGCGACAGCAGCGAGACGGAGGCATTCACGAGCTACTCCCTGCACCTCTTCCGAACCGCGCTCGGCGGGGACGATTCCTACGACCCGCCCCTTCCAGCCTGTATCGCGGTACTTATACGTGACGACGACATAGACGATGACGAAGGGTGAGCGGCACGCTGGGCGGTCGGCAACCACAGAATTAGACTGAGACGCCGCAGGTGACATTCGCCGCATCCGATGTAGAAAATTTAGGAGCTAACGCCGCTATGAGAGCGGCCTGGGTTGGGCTAGCAAGATGACGCGTCCAGATTTTCGCGACGCTCCAGCCACCGACATGACCCGTACGGCGAGTAGGTGTGCCGGTTGCTTGCGTGCCGCGTGAGGCACGCAAGCAACCGACTCCCTCCGCTATAATGGCGATAGTTATTGTAATGAAGGAGGTGGCCTGATGGCGACCGATACACTGGAGGAACGCGTCGCCCTGCTTGAGCGGGAAGTGCTGACGCTGAAACGGCAGTTGCCAGGCCCTAGCGCTGTACCCTGGTGGGAACAGATCAGCGGCGTGTTTGCCGACGTCCCGGCATTCGACGAGGCGGCCGAGTTGGGCAGTCAGTATCGCGCGTCGCAGCGTCCAGCTACAGATGAGGATGCAGGTGTATCTGCTTGATACCGATCATCTGAGCGCGCTGGAACGCGGGGGCACGAGGGCGGAGCACCTGCGACGACGGCTCCGGACGGTCTTGCCCGACGAGATCGCGGCAACCGTGATCAGTTATGAGGAGCAGACGCGCGGCTGGTTGAGCTACATCGCGAGGGCGCGGTCGCCGGAAGAACAAGTCACCGCCTACGGGTATTTGCAGCGCCACCTCCAAGTGTTCTGTGCTGTCCCGCTGGTCGCATTCGACCCGGCAGCGGCCGCGATTATGCGGCAGCTCCAGGCACTGCGCATCCGTATCGGCACGATGGATCTCAAGATCGCGAGCGTTGCTCTAGCACAGGAGGCCTCGTTGCTCACGTGCAACGTTGCGCACTTCCAGCAAGTGCCGGGACTCCACATTGAAGATTGGACCGTGTGAGGGCCTTCGCGGCAACGGTGACAATCGCCGCGGCCAAGCCAATGGGGATGATATCCCCGCCAAAGTGTCACGAGCACCGCTCGCGATCGCAGTTGATTTTGGAGCGATCTCGCGCGCTTCGTACTCGGCGTGTAAGCGAACACCGATCGCGCATCCGCTGATTGATCCCGCCCAGGTCGGCGATTATCCCACGAAAACGGCTCGTAAAAACCTCAGTAAAAGGCGGCAAAACGGCGATATATTGGGGTACAATAGCCGGGCCAGCGGCGGCCGATAAGCCGCTCTGGGAGTTGAATAACGGCGACCCTGGGGGGTGTTTTCCCAGCTGTGGCGTGGAAATCGTGCGTGCGGCACAGAGAATGCAACTCTCCGTTTCCATCGAAAATGATCAGGGCCGCTACTGCTGCATTGCGCTAACTAACCCAACCGAAGTAATGCTTGTCGATGTGACTGGAGAACCGGTTTACGTAAACGGGAACGCATTACAGGTGCAGGTAACAAATCAGGTAGACGTTAATCTGTCTAGTGCCATCCCGCTGGACGTGGAAGTGACGAATGTTTCGCCGCTGGATGTGCAATTGACTGGACCAACTGAAGTGGTAATTGTAGACGTGACAGGGGAACACGTTTATGTGCACGACCATGCCTTAGATGTGAAACTTAGCTAGATATACGTGAAAGAGCGCGGTAAGGTTTTTGGAGAGTTGATCCACACCGCGACAATCATAAACTACCCAGCAAGCGTGGTTTATCGAGACACCACAACTACCGGCGAGGCACTGCCTTCCATGAATCACGATGCTGGATCTGCGGATGATGCACCAAATTTCTGACTCACGTAGAAGAGCGTGAGTAGATAAACTTGGCTTCTGCAGGCTTATCCTTAGACTGCGGGTGCCCGAGTGCCGGAAGCGGCTTTGCGGCGTTAGCACTGGGCAACGCCGCCCTGTCGGACACATGCGTCGGGCCGGACAGCGGGCCGGAACGCTGGTATCGGCCCCTCGCCGAAACACGACGGGCTGGCCCTGCATCCGGGCCATACCCCCGCTACCGGGGCGGTGTCGCGGCGTCACCAGCCGTCGTAGAGGCGGCCCATCCGCTCGTGGTGAGCGCGTTCGCGCTCGCGGAGCCCCTGCCAATCGAGCGCATGCTCGCGGTCCCAGAGCGAGACCTTTGCCGGCGCGGCGAGGATAGCGGACAGGCGGGTGATGTAACACTGGTAGTCGCGCCCTCGCCGCGCGAAGGCCAGTTCGTGTGCGTGACGCGCATTCGCGCAGTCCCGGTCGTCGGAGAAGGTGAGGACGATCGCGAGGAAGATGTCGCGACCGGTGCCGGGCCGCCGTGCGAGCCGGGCGTAGCGGCGGTGCTTCTCGTTGATGTGGGCACGGTGGAGCGTCCCTTCCACCTCGACGGCGAGGAGTTGCCCCTCCGGAAACAGGGCGAAGTCGGGGATCGGCTCGTCGCTCGCGCTCCCGCCGAGGCGGCGCATGATCCGCCAGCGCTCGTCATCCACCCAGCCCTGGTGTAGCGCGAGGCGCAGGCAGTTGAGGACGTGCGGCGTCGTGCCGCCGGCAACGTGCGGCAGCTTGTGCCGTCCCCTCGCCGTCAGGATCGGTGCGCCGACGGCCAGCTGCGGTGCTTTCGTGGTATGCCTGGGACGATCATTGGGGTAGTCGAGGACGAGCGCGCCGTGCGGGGCGAGCGCGTAGAGGTCGGGCTCAC
>DATCMP010000821.1:0-1840 GCA_036563365.1 Thermomicrobiales bacterium | reverse complement strand
GAAGTTGCCGCCGAGCCGATCCGCGATCTGGCGCACCTCGGCCACGTCGAGCTGCTGACGCCGCGCCCCGCGGAGAGCCTGTGGTTCTTTCGCGATGTTTTGGGGATGGAGGAGGTCGCGCGGCGGGGGCAGTCGGTCTATCTGCGCGCGTTCGGCGATTATGAACTGTATACGCTTAAGCTGACCGAGGCGGCGACTGCCGGGCTGGCGCACACCGCCTGGCGCGCGATCAGCCCTGCGGCGCTGGCGCGGCGGGCGGCGGCGATCGAGGCGAGCGGCCTGGGGCAGGGCTGGCACGAGGGCGATCTGGGGCATGGTGCGGTCTATGCTTTCTCCGACCCCGATGGGCACCCGATGGAACTCTATTATGAGTCAGAGAAATACAAAGCACCGGAGGCGCTGCGCCCGGCGCTGAAGAACCAGCCGCAGCGGTACACCGGTCGCGGCGCGGGTGTGCGCCGCCTCGATCATGTCAACGTCCTCTGCCGGGAGGTGACGCCGAATCGCGCGTTCATGGAGGAGCGGCTCGGTTTCTTCCCGCGCGAGCAAGTGATTTTGGACGACGGCACGGAGGCAGGCGCGTGGATCAGCGTGACGCCGCTCGTCCACGACATCGCCTATACCCTCGACGCGACGCGGGCGCGCGGGCGACTCCACCACATCGCCTACTGGATGGACACGCGCGAAGAGGTGTTGCGCGCCGCCGACATTTTTCTGGAGAACAATATCTTCATCGAGACCGGCCCCTCGAAGCACGCGGTGACGCACGGCTTCTTCCTCTACTGTTATGAGCCGGGCGGCAATCGGGTCGAACTCTTCTCCGGTGGCTATCTGATCTTCGCGCCCGATTGGGAGCCGATCCGCTGGACCCAGACCGAGCGGGCGCGCGGCCAGGCGTGGGGCCTGCAACTGCCCAAGAGTTTCCATTCCTACGGCACACCCTCGGTTGATGTGCCGGTTGAGGCGCAGCGCCATATCCCGGTCTTCGATCCGCTGTAGGCGTCATAGGTTGCCGCTACCGTATGCTGTGAGTCCCTGTAAGTTGCTTCGCGTTGGTCTTGTTTGGGGGTGATCATGGCGGGCGAGCACTCGCGTCCGGTCGAGGGCGGGCGTGGGGTCTGGCTGGCGGAACGTTTGTGGACGCTGGCGCGTGAACTACCCGTGCGTGAGGTGCCGATCGCGTCGATCGCGGAGTTCGACCAGAACTGCTGGTTCAGACCGCAGACGCCCCCGACCTGCCGCGCCATCGCCGAACACGCCCGCCGCATCAACGCCGCCGATCTAGCTTTCCCGATCATCCTCGCCGCCGATGGTGGCTTGATGGACGGCGGGCACCGGATCGCCAAAGCCTGGCTCCTCGGCCACGCCACGATCGCCGCCGTGCGGTTTGTGCAGACCCCTGAGCCCGACTACATCATCCCTGCCCCTGACGAAGCTTGAAGCGCTTTATCGCGCCAGCGGGTGAATCCGCAGCGCGTTGTCGCGCATGATCGCGCTGGCGATGCTCAGTGCCGCTTCGTCGTCCATGATGCCATCCGCGACATAGCCCTGAAGGACGCGGGTGAGCGCCCAGCGCCAGACGAAGACACCGAACCACTGGAATTCGGGTGTCATATGGCCGTCGGTCGAGGCGATCAGTTGGCTGGTCGGGGTTAGTTCGAGGGTTTCTTCGATGATCCGCGCCGCGGCGGGGCCGACGATTGGGATCGTCAGGCCGAGATCGACGTAAACGTTTGGGTAGATGCTGGCTAGGTAGCCCGCCTGCCGGTGATACGGATAGCAGTGCAAGAGGACGAGCGGCAGATCGCGAAACGGCTCATGCGCGAAGAGGGCGCGCATC
>DATCMP010000819.1:0-9294 GCA_036563365.1 Thermomicrobiales bacterium | reverse complement strand
TCTACAACCGCGAGTGGCCGATCTTCACCTGGCACCCGCCGCTGCCGCCCGCCAAATTCGTCTACCATGACCAACCGGGGCAGGCGTTCGACTCGCTGGTCAGTCCGGGGTCGATCATCGCCGGGTCGACGGTGCGGCGCTCGGTTTTGTCGCCGGGGGTCCGCGTCGATCGCGGGGCGTCGGTCGAGGGCTCGGTCCTGCTGGACGACGTGAAGATCGGGGCCGGGGCGCAACTCCGCAACGTGATCCTCGATAAGAATGTCGAGGTGGCCCCGGGGGTACACATCGGCTTCGACGAGGAGGCCGACCGCGCCCGCTACACCGTCTCGCGGAACGGGATCGTGGTGGTGGGTAAGGGGAAGAAGGTGCATTAGAGGGTCGGCCCGGGAGCTCGGTGGCGTTGTGGGCCAGACCGGGATTGAAATCCCGGCTAAGGGCTGCGGCCACAAAGTCCACTAAAGTGGACTGAGTTTGGGCCAAGCGCGGTGCCTGACATTCACATGAGCGGCAGGCACCGCGATAGCCTCGGGCCATGGGATGGGGTATCTGACGAGGGGGCGATGCGGCGACTACGTTGATTTCATTGGTGATTGGTTGACAGATGTGAACTCAGCACATAGTTCTCCCGTTCTTCGTAGACGGTGACGGAATTGACGGCGCGGAGATTGGGATGGGCAAGGTCGCGTGTGTCGTCGCCGCTTTCGGTGGGTTCACGTTTGGCGGCTTGCTCAATATCTTGCTGCTCGCCGGCGCGGCGGATGACCGCCTGGAAGCGCACGGGATTAACACATTCTTTTCTGCCGTGAAGCCGCTCGGTGAGGGGCATGAGATCGGTCGCCCGGAGAACCCGCAGACGCTCTACACGCGGCTGGCGGCGTTCTTCGCGGAGAGTTTCAGCGAGTAGAGGCTACCAGCATAATAAAGGCGACCTGAGCAAAGGTTGTCATCAATGCATCTGCGGCCGCCCCGGCAGAAGCAGGCGTTTCCAAGTGTCCGCAAGCCACCGCTCGAAGTAGGCAGGCGTCCACCCGCGATCGCGCGCGCAGAGTAGGTAGAACTCTGCCGAATTCATCACCCACACGATATCGGCGGCCATCTCGACCGAGAGGCCATCGCGTAATCCTCCCTTGCTCGCCAGGTCCGAAACGAACACGCGCATATGACCGACTCGTCGTGTGCCCAATTCATCGGCGAATGCCTTCAGTTCTGGCTCGTTCCATGCCGCATTGCTGAGCACTTCGAAGAGCGGGGCCAAGCGTTCTTGCAGGAGTCGAACTGTATGCGCGAACAGGTCAAGGATCTTTTCGGGGTCGGCTTCGGCCTGAACCTGGCGCACGATGTCACGCTCTAACGCTGGTATCGGCTCCTCCGCGCCGGAAAGGGCAATCTCGACCAGATGTCGGAAGAGGGCAGCTTTCGAGCCGAACGTTGCATAGATCGTTTCATGCGCCACCCCCGCTGCCTCGGCGATCGCGGCCACGGTCGTGGCGGTATAACCGCGTTCGAGAAAGATCTGCCGCGCCGCTGCGGCGATAGCGTGGCGGTTCTGAGCCGCCGCCGCCTTGCGTCGAGTGGTGTCGTAGCGCCGACGCGGCGGCGCTTGCTGTACGTCATTTTCCATGAATCCGATCCCTCGAATATATCCCTATTGACTTTCACCGCTAGCACCGCTACGATAGCAACAATTCATCTGAATATGTATCAGGTGAAATTGACGCCATTGTTCGCGCTTCAGGTAGGAGGATTGGTGATGGCCGCGAAAGTCAGGCTCGGTCATATTGCTGTACCTGTCCAGAATCCACAAGTGGTGTCTGCGTTCTATCGCGATTTCCTCGGTTTGACGGTTACCACGGAGGGGATACTCCCGCCGATGGGTGCCTTCACCTTCCTCAGTGATCGCCCGGAAACGACCGCGCAAACAGTTGCGTTCATGACCCGACCGGAAGCGCGGCATATCGCCTGGGAAGTGGAGAGCCTCGCCACGTTGAGGGAACTCTACGTCGAATCGCAGGAGCGCGGTATTCGCATCGACTTCGCTCTGAATCATCGCGTCAGCCTGAGCCTCTATTTGCGCGACCCTGAAGGTAACAGCGTCGAAATCTACTGGCTGACCGGCCACAACCCGGAAGGAATGTATGCAGATCCTTTTGACCCGGCTTTGTTGTGCCAACCGGATGCCATGCTGCTGGCGCTCGTGGGCGCTGACACTCCCGCCTGATGGTACGCTGAGGATGCAATTTCATCGACTGGCAGGATAATCGCCGCTACCGTAAGACGGTAGCGGCGGCTTGCTTCCTCGATTGCGCTTGTACACCATAAGGCTATTTCGGCGCTGGTACGTGCGGCGTCTGCGAACCTGATGGGGTGCGGCGGCATACTGGGTGTATGGGCGCGTGCGTGCGGATCGAGATGGCGGGGGACGGGCGCTGGTGCTGGCGTGACAACGCAGGGATGTGGCGGCATTTGCCCGCCTCCCCCGGCTGCATCAAGGTGTGGCGATCCGCACCGCATTCCTGCTGACGAGCGACCGCGAGGTGGCGGAGGATGTCGTGCAAATGGTGATCCTGAACGCCTTTCGCGCCCTGGCACGCTTCGATCCCGAGCGCCCGTCCCCCCCTGGCTCCCGGCGATCGTCGCGAACGAGGTGCGGATGATCTGGCGGTCGCGGCGGCGTCCGTCCGCACCACTCGACCCCACGCCGGCCGACGAGGGCAAACTGTCGCTCGACACGCCGCGCGGGGCGTAGTCGCTCGGCAGCCGCCCCGCCCCGGCACAACGTTACCGCGAACGGTACGGGCGCGGCCCGGTGATCGCCGGGCCGCGCTGCGTTCGTCGCCGAGTTTTGGTTGGCCGCGCCGCCGGTACAGTTATTTGTTCTCCTTGACCGTCAGCAGGATCGAGGTGGCGACGATCTCATGGGGGATCTGCGCCTTGTCGTAGGTGAAGATCGAGACGCCGCAGACGGTCGTGCCGAACTTCTTGATGTAGACGGTCCCCTTGCCGCTGTTCGAGGCGAGCGTGCCGGTGAAATCGATCTGCGACGTGGCGGCGTTGCTCGTCGTCTTGCCCTGCTGCACGTTGGTGAGGACGCTGGTGAAACCGCTGTAGAGGGACTGCGCCAGCGCCTCGGGGGTTTCGCTGCGCCCGGCGGCGCTGCTGAGGACGCCGAGGCCGTTCGCGTCGTCGGCGTCGAAGCCATCACCGGCGCTATCGACGGTGTAGCCGGGGATCAGGGTCAGCTGGCAGCGGCCATCCTCGTCGCGCACGATGTTTGCTCCTGCGGCGGGGGGCGCGGTCGGGCTGAGCGCCGGGCGTGCCGTCGGTGTGGTGGCCGCGCGGGTCGCGGCGACCGTCGGGGTGAGCGCCCGCGTCGGGGTCTTCGCGGTCGTGGCGGTGGCGGCGGGCGTGGCGGTCGGCGGGATCGTCGCCGTCGCCGGGATCGTGGGCGTGGGGGCCAGGGTGGCGGTCGGCGGGATCGTCGCGGTCGGCGCGATCGTCGCCGTCGCGGTCGGCGAGGGGGCGATCAGGCTACCGGTCGTCTCGGTCGCGACCGGGGTGCCGCAAGCGACGAGCGTGAAGGCCAATCCCAGCGTCGCCAACCCTTTGCCGAGCGTCGGGAACCACTGCGTATATCTCTGCGGTGTCACCGTTGTTCTCCTCCGTGGTGCGGCAGCGTCGCCGCTCTGGAGAAGAGCATAGCGGCGAGGGCGCGGGGCAACGTCCCCCAAAAGGACGATTCCCCACATCCCCCTTCGTCGGATGGGCGGTCCCTCGTCAGAGCGACAGCGGCGCCTCCCCGAGGACGTAGCGCCTCAGGCCCCAGGCGACGCCCGCTTCGCCCACCGTGGGCAGGATCCCCGCCGCCGCGTGCTGGACGGCGGGGATGCCGTTGCCCATCGCCAGCCCCAGACCGGCCCAGTGCAGCATCGAGAGATCGTTTTCCTGATCGCCGATCGCCACCGTGCGCTCCTGCGGGATGCCGAGGTGCGTGGCGAGGTGGGCCAGGGCGATCCCCTTGCTGATCCCCGGCGCGGTCAGTTCGCCGAACCGCTCGTGCGAGCGCGTGACGACGAGGCGGTGGGTGAAGCGGAGGGCGAGGCGGGCCAGTTCGTCCTTGACGGTCTGCCACTCGGCCACGAAGAGGATCTTGGTCGGCGGTGTTCGCCGCAGTAGGGCGGGGAGATCGGGCGCGACGACGACCTCGGCCCCTTCCGGGTGGAATTGGCGGTAATACTCGAGCTCCGGTCGCCGCTCGGCGATGCAGAGGCGTTCATCGACGTAGGCGATCGTGAAGACCCCGGCGGCCAGGAGGGCGGCGGCGGCCTCGGCGGCCTCGGCGGGGGGCATCGTCGTGTGCAGCAGCGTCTCGTTGGTGCGTGGGTCGCGGATCAGCGCGCCCTGGTAGCAGATCAGCGGGTCGGTGAGGCCGAGCTGGTCGGCGAAGGGGCGGGCGGCGGCGAACTGTCGCCCGGTAGCGAAGGTGAGATGGATCCCGCGCGCCCGCACCGCCGCGATCGCGTCGCGCACCGCCGGTTGGATGATGAGGTCATGGTCGACGGTCGTGCCGTCGAGATCGAGTGCGACGAGTTGATAATCCACGCACGCTCCTTCTGCTGACGCGGCCACTGTCGGTGCCAACGCTGGCGGTGGCGCTGACGGTATTGTAGCGATTCGCGCGGGGCAAAGGGAGCGATGGGGGGCGGACTTTGGGATGGTAACGACCCGCAGGCGTAGCTGTGCGTGCCTCTCGTCAAGGTCGGGCAACTCGTTGCCGTGCTCAACCCCAGCGATGCCAAACGAGATCGTGCTGACCCAGGAGGTCGCCGGGGGGACCTAGGCAGCCGTTGAGCGCGCCCGCGCCGAGGCCGCCGCAACAAAAAAGGAACCCGGGTCTTGCCCGGGTTCCGGTGGTGAGGGAGGGATTCGAACCCCCGAAGGCGTACGCCAGCTGATTTACAGTCAGCCCCCGTTGGCCGCTTGGGTACCTCACCGGGTTCGCTGCGGCGCTGCGGTAGGCCGCGACTCGCGCGACAGCGAGGGCCAGTATAATAGAGCGTCGGGGAGAACGCAAGGGCGTTGCCGTGGCGTGGCGGGGTTGATGCGCCAGCATCGGCAATGCCTCGCGCATACGCCCCGAATGGCGCGGCGACACGATGACCTGCCGCGCAGCGGCACCCGCCGACCCCCGCTCGCGTATACTTGACCCATCCCCAGGTCGCCCATACACTGAGGGGACCAACGCGCCATGCGCGCGTACTCCATGTTTCTGCCGCGATACGGCGTTCGGGCCACCCGCGCGCGACGGGTGCCGACCGACCCGGGGCGGCGAGCACACCGACCGGTGACCGGCGAGCGAATGGGATGGCGCTGCATGAAGAATTCCACACTCCGCATCGGCGTCCTCGGGCGCAAGGGTGGCAGCGCCAAGAGCACCACCAGCTACAATCTCGGGGGCGCGTTCGCCGCCGAGGGGGTTCGCTGCCTGCTGGTCGATCTCGATAGCCAGGCCAGCCTCACCCGCGCCCTCTCCGATGAGCCGGTCGCGCCCGACGCCGGGATCGGCGCGCGGATCGCCGAGCCCGCGCGCGGCCTGCGCGACACGATCCGCCCGGTCGGCGACCTGCTCGATCTCGTGCCGGGCGACCGCTCGATCGAGGTCGCCGCCGCCGCCCTGGCGCAGAACCCCGCCGGGCCGCTCCGCCTGCGCCTCCTGCTCGAAGAGGTCGCCGCCGAGTACGGCGCGATCATCATCGACACCGCGCCGATGCTCGGCTTCACGCAGACTTCGGCTCTCCTCGCCGGTGACGTGGCGATCGTGCCGACCCGCACCGGCGCGCAGCAGGATATCGATGCCCTGGTGGACATCTTCGCCCTGCGCGATGAGTTGGCGCAATATCGCTTCGCCACCGCCGAACTCGCGGCGATCCTGCCGTCGAATTACCACGCCGACGAGGCCCCGCAGCGCGACGGCCTCGCCGCGCTGCGGGCGGGCTACGGCGAACTCGTCGCCGACCCGATCCCGCACTCGCCGCTGATCGAGCGCGCGATCAATGTGCGCCTGCCCGTCGTCGTCAACAGCCCCAAGTCGGCGGTCGCCGCCGCCTTCCGCCGCCTCGCCGCCCGTCTCAACCCGGGTCCGGATGGGGGGCTGAACGCAGAGACGCCGAGGGGAAGGAGCGTCGCAGAGAAGGAACGAGAAGAAATGGGACCAAGGACGGGGAGCAGGCGATGAGCGATTCTCTTTATTCGCTCTCTCGTCCCCGCTCTGCGCGCTCTGTCTCCTCGGCGTCTCTGCGTTCAACCACGTCCCCCCGCGAGGTGGCCGATGAGTAAGCGCACCAGCGGGCCGCGGATCACCCCGAATGGCCCGCGCCTCACCGCGCCGCAGCCGGCCACGCCGCCGACGGTGGTGCAGCTCGGGGCCGACCGGATCTTCACCGGCGCGCGCGAGGTCGCGTTCGCGCAGATCACGCCCGACCCCGATCAGCCGCGCAAGTTCATGAACCCGGATCGCCTCGCCGAGCTCTCCGCGTCGATCGTCAACCACGGGCTGTTGCAGCCGATCGTGGTGCGGCAGGCGGGGCTCGACCGGGGCGGCGATATGCGCTACGTCGTCGTTGCCGGGGGGCGGCGCTACGCCGCGATTAAGCTCGCGCTCGACACGACCGCCGATGAGGCGGTGCGCGCACGCCTCCAGCGGATCCCGGTGATCATCAACGACAGCGCCGAGGCCGAGCGCCGGGTCCTGCAACTGATCGAGAATTTGCAGCGCGAAGATCTCAACGGCGTCGAGGAGGCCCGCGCGATGAAGGAGATCGCGCGGCTCGAAGGGCTCACCACGGTCGGGCTCGCCGGGCGCGTCCACCGCTCGCAGGGCTACGTGGATGAGCGCCTGCGCCTGCTGCGCCACGAGGATGTCGAGGATGCGGTCGAGACCGGCCTGCTGACCAAATCGGCCGGGGCGGCGATCGCCTCGATCCCCTCCGCCGACGCCCGCCAGGAGTGGCTGGCGCGGGCGCGGCGCGGCGAGGTCATCCGCCCGCGCGAGGTCTATGCGACGAAGCCGCAGCGTCGCCCCAGGCGCGGCCCGACCCCGAGCGGCGCGGACCCCGCGCTGCTCGCCGAGATCGCCAGCCGCGCGCTCGAATTGCGCGAGGCCGACCCTGAGCTCACGAGAGATGAGGCATTCCACCTCGCCGCGATCGAGGAGCGCGACGCCGGGCGACTCGACCCCGACACCGCTGGGCGCGTCCTCGGGGCCGCCGCGCGCTACTTCAATCCCGTCGGCCGCCCCCAGGGGAGCGGAGCCGTGCCCGATCCGCTCGGCGATCTGCCGGAGTTCGGCCAGGAAGCCGCCGCGCCCCCTGGCGACCAGATCGCGCAGTTGCTCGGGGCACTCCGCGCGGCGCGCGCGCAATTGATCGCCGATCCCGCCAGCGCTCGGCCCTGGCGCGACGAACTCGCGAGCGAACTCCGCGCGCTCCTCGAACTGCTCGCTACCTGAGCGGCGCGGGTCGGCGCCCGGCTCAGTCGCCCGCGCTGCCCCCGGTCGTCAGCTCGTCGAGGATGCCGTCATCGCTCTCGAATGGTGCGAGGACGTGGATCCCGATCGGCGGTTCGATGTTGAACTCGCGCAGGGCGGTATCGTGGGCCGAGAGGTTCATCTTCAGCACCGTCAGCACGCGGCGCACGCGGCCCCGGTGGGCCACCTGGCGCAGCAGCAGCACATTCTCGGTGAAGACGGCGATCGGTTCCTCCGCGAAGTCGATCTCCGCCGCGACAGTCTGGCGCAACTCCTTCGTGAAGAAGGAGGTCACGCCGCGCGCGCGCAGCGCCTCCACCAACGCCGCGAGGTAGTCGTCCAGTCGCCCCGGATCGCTGCTGGTGACCGCCGCCCGCTCGACCTCGGCGACGCTGTCCACGACCAGCCGCCGCGCGCCGGTCCGCTCGATCGCGTCGAGGATCGTGTCGGCGAGGATGTCGGGGTCGAGTTCGACCGGCGCGAAGCGCAGGAGCGTCAGGCCGCCGCCCGGGGCCAACGCCGCGCGCAGGTCCGCCCCGAGGGCGAAGAGATCGGCCTTCTGCACCAGTTGCTGCGGATTCTCGCGGAAACCGACGAAGAGGACCCGCTCGCCCGCGCGCACGCCGTTGAGCGCGAAATGGAGGGCCAGCAGGGTCTTGCCGGTCCCGAGCCGCCCGACCGCCAGCGTGCGGGAGTCGCGCGTCAACCCGCCGTGCAGGATGGCGTCGAGTTCCGGCAGGCCGAACGGCGCACGCTCGACCTGCGCCAGGATCGGTTGATTCAATATCCCTGCCGTCGCCGTTTCGGGTCGAGCGCGGGCGACGCGCGTTTCGAGGCGCGGGTAGATCGTGACCCCGTTTTGATCGAGGGTGAGGGCGTGCCGCCCGGTGAGCGGCGCGGCCCCGCGCACCTTCACGACCGTGATCCCGCGCCGTTGCCGCGTGCCGCTGACCGTGGCCGAGAGGCCCACGACGGCGTCTGCGGTGGTCGCCTCGGCCACCAGCCCGCGCTCGCCGGTCGAGCCGGTGTGGGTGACGAGGAGCGTGACCCCCAGGAGATTGAGCCGCCCGCCCGCGTCGTAGAGGAATTGCCGCCCGGCCTGGGCGGCCCCGTCGATGCCGCGCACCCCCTGGTAGCCGTCGAGGACGACGAGATCGGCCCGCGCCTGGCGCACGGTGGCGACGAGCGCGTCGGCGGCGCTGTCGAGGCCACCTTCCAGGAATTGCTGGATACTGAGCACCTGGATCGCCCCGCCGATCAACTCCTCATCGAAGAAGCTGAGGGTACGCAGATGGGCGATCAGTTTGTTCGTCGATTCCGAGAGGGCGGTGAGGATGATGGCGCGCCGACCGCTCCGCGCGGCGGCGAAGGCCATCTGGACGGCGAGGGTCGTCTTGCCGCTGCCGGGGGAGCCGATGATCATCATCAGCGCGCCGCGCGCCAGCCCGCCCCCCAGCAGCGGATCAAGCCCGATCACCCCTGTCGGATCGATCGACTGCGATCGTGCGCTCACCAAGCCTCCTCCTCATCGCGTGCAGAGATCATCGGAAATCTGTGCAATAGTAGCGCACGGTTGTCACGCTCAGCAAGGTATCGGTAAACGGAATTGTCGCTGTCGCCATGCGCGCGCACGCGCCGGTCCGTCCTAAGGCCCCGCGCGTACCGCACGCCAGAGCAGGGTGCCGCCGAGCGCGGCCAGGGCCAGCCAGAGGGCCACGATCAGCACCGCCATCGCGCGATTCGTCGGTTTCCCCTCGGCCAGCCGTTGCGCC
>DATCMP010000771.1:0-4068 GCA_036563365.1 Thermomicrobiales bacterium | reverse complement strand
GAGTTCTAAGCCGATGGACCGGCGGGGACATTCCCCGCCGGTCCCATCTCCGTACCCAGAACAAGGAAGACCGACCATGGAATACAAGCAAGACGACCTGGCGCTGCGACCCGAATTGACCCTGGCCGAGTTCGAGGCGCGGGTCGCCGGGTTCAGCGATGCGGCGACACTCGATGCGACGATCCTCTCCGACCTCGACCGGGCCAAGCTGGCCGTGCTGCGGCGAGCTTGGCCGAAGTGGCCGCTCTCGACGCGCCGCGAATTGGTCGCGACGATGAACGAGTTGGGCGAGCAGAATATCGAGTACTACTTCGGTCGCGCCCTGAAATTGGGCTTACGCGATGAAGACGCCACGGTGCGTACCGATGCGATCAACGGCCTCTGGGAGGATGAGAGCGAAGACATTCTCTCCTACCTGATTAATGAAGGGGTGCGCGATCCTGACCTCGGAGTGCGTGAGGCGACGATGCGGGCGCTGGCCCGCTTCAGCCAGCTCGTGGCCGAGGAAGAGATCGATCTCCGCTGGTTCACGCCGTTGCGGGCTGTCCTCCTCGAATTCGTGCGCGGCAAGGATTCGATCGAGGTGCGGCGGCGCGCGCTCGAAGCACTCTCCGTCTACACCGAGGATCCCGCCGTGACTGCTGAGATTGAGCGGGCCTATCGCTCCGACTCCGAGATCCTGCGGATGAGTGCGCTCTATGCAATGGGGCGTAATCTCGATGAGCGGTGGTTGGAGACGATCATCGCCGAGATGGATAGCGCATCACCGGGGATGCGCTATGAGGCGACCAAGGCGAGCGGCGAATTCGGCGATCGGCGAGCGATCCCGCAACTGATCGAGCGTTTGGGCGACGATGATCGCGAGGTCCAGTTGGCCGCGGTCGGCGCGATCGGTCGGATCGGTGGCGCTGCTTCGATGAATATCCTCAAGCGGCTCGCCTCGTCGAAAGATGACGTCGTCCGGGAGGCCGCCGAAGAAGCGATCGATGAAGCTTCGTTTATGACCAACCCGATCAGCGTCGGCGGTCATTTCGATCGCGGGGGTCAATAACATACGCGACATAACGCGACAGCGTATGCGAAGTACGTGGGTCGATGCGCGAGGGCGACCCAGGCGGATCGCCCGCGACGTTGCCGATCAGCGATAGTAGGCGCGCGGGTAGGCGAGGGATTTTTGTGGCCCAGGTGGGGCCGGTTGCGCCGCGAGCAACGCGACGATTGGGAAGGGAGCGACAATGGCGGCGGTATCGGCGGTCGAGGATCTGTTCAGTCTGCGGGCGCGCAATGCGAACGAAGCACGGCCCCTCCCTTCGCGCTCGGGGATCATCTCTTTCTCTGCGGGCTTCCCCGATCCGGCCCAGTTGCCGCTCGATGGGATCGCCGAGGCGACCGGGCGCACGATGTCGACCCACGGGCAGTGGCCGTTGCAGTACGGCCCCGTCATGGGTTATGACGGTCTGGCGAATCTGCTGGTCGAGAAGATGGCACGCGATCAGGGGATCAAGTGCGGTCGCGAGAATATGATCCTGACGGCGGGAGGTTCTCAGGCGCTCGCCCTGTTGCTCGATCTCTTCGTCGATCCGGGCGATACCGTCCTCAGTGAGGTCCCTACCTGGAGCGGCGCGGTGCGCGCGATCAAGAATGTCGGCGCGAAGGTCGAGGGGATCCCGCTCGATGATGACGGTACGCGCGTCGATGTGCTGGAAGCGAAATTGCGCGAACTCCGCGCGCAGGGGATCGCCCCGAAAGTCTTCTACATGATCCCCAATTTCCAGAATCCGGGCGGGATGACCACGACCCTCGCACGCCGTGAGCAGATCGTCGCCCTGTCAAAGGAATATAACTTCGTCATCCTGGAGGATGACGCCTATTTCGATCTGCGGTTCGAGGGCGAGAAGCTGCCGACCCTCTACGAGTTGGCGGGCGGGCAAAACGTCCTCTACTTCGGCACCTTCTCAAAAATCCTCGCCGCCGGGATGCGCCTCGGCTGGATCGTCGGCGCGCCGGAGCTGATCGCGCGGATCGGCATCCTGAAGGTCGATGGCAGCACCAACCCATTCGCCGCCCATGTCGCCTACGAGTATTGCAAAGACGGCGTCCTGGAGCAGCGGATTCAGGACTTGATTACCCTTTATCGCGACCGGCGCAACCTGATGCTCGGCGAACTCAATGAGCGGATGCCGGAAGGGGTCACCTGGCGCGTGCCGGAGGGCGGTTTCTTTATCTGGCTCGATCTGCCGGAAGGGGCCGACTCGACGCAGATCCTGGCGAAATGCCGAGAGCGCGGCGTCGAGTTCCTGGCCGGCACCGCTTGCTTTTTCGAGGGCGAAGGGAAGCGCAATATCCGTCTCTCCTTCAGCTATGTCTCCGACGATGAGACCGTGCAAGGGTTGAAGGTCCTTTGCGAGACGATGCAAGAAGCCCTACGCGCCTAGGGGAGCACTTGCTTGGCGGTGGTTCCGGTCGCGCGGATCGGGGCCACCGCTTTCTTCTTGTTCTCGTTGCGCCTGGGGTGGTATCGTTCCCGCCGATCGGGATCGTGCAGAGCTGTGCCAGGACCGTGTGGTCCCTGGCTGCACTCTCGCGGTAGGCCGCCGCTTCAGCAAAGCCGACGTCTTGTCGCCATAGGAGTCAAGTTTTTGGTTGCAACCGTGCGCTCGCTCCTCGCCGCCTCCCCTGACCTCGCCGCGACCGCGCAAATCCTCGGCGATCCCGATACCGCGATCGATGGCCTCGCCTACGATTCCCGTCAGGTGTCACCGGGCGGCCTTTTCGCTGCCTGGCAGGGCGGGGCGTTCGACGGGCATCGCTTCATCGATGCGGCACTCGATCACGGCGCGATCGCGTTGCTGACAGAGCGTCCGATCGACGACCCGCGCGCCCGCTGCGTCGTCGTCGTGCCGAATAGTCGCGCGGCGTTGGCACACTTGGCGGCCTCGTTCTATCGCGACCCGTCCCTAGAATTAGGGTTAATCGGGGTCACGGGGACGAAAGGGAAGACGACCACCAGTTTCTTGATCGAGGCATTGCTGGGTCAGCAATCCCAGACCGGGCTGATCGGCACGGTCGATCTGAAGATCGGCCCGCAACGCTGGCGCAACCCGATTCACCAGACGACCCCCGAGGCGCTCGATGTGCAGCGGATGCTCCGCGAGATGGTCGCGGCCAAGGTCGAGTGGGCAATCCTGGAAACATCGTCGCACGCGCTCGCCACGTACCGCGTCGATCGCTGCGCGTATGACATTGCCGTGATCACCAACGTGACCCACGAACATCTCGATTTCCACGGCACGTACGAAGACTACTTGGCGGCGAAGGCGACCCTGTTCGATCGCCTCGCTGCGCCCGATGTGAAGCCGACGTTGCTGGCGCATCGCGGCTCGGTGATCAATTGCGACGACCCTGGCGCGGCCACGATCATCGGGCGGGCGCGGGGTGTGCGCGAACTGACCTACGGACTCTCACCGGAGGCGACGATCCGGGCCACCGATCTCCAGGTCGATGGCGAGGGGCTGCGTTTCACCCTCACCTCGCCCTGGGGGGCTGTGCCGATACGGACGCCACTACTCGGGCGTTTTAACGTCTATAACGCGCTCGCCGCCGCGGGTGCCTGCCTGCTCGCCGGGTTGTCGTTGGAGCGGATCGCCGCCGGGTTGGCGGTGTTCGGTGGCGTGCCTGGTCGGGTGCAGCGGATCGACGTGGGGCAACCTTTCCTGGTCGTGGTCGATTTCGCGCACAACGCCGACTCGTTAGAGCAGATCTTGACCCTGCTGCGCGGCGTGACCCGAGGCCGCTTGATCGCCGTATTCGGCAGCGCGGGCGAGCGTGACATCGCCAAACGTGGCATGATGGGCGCGGTCTGTGCCCGACTGGCCGACTTTGGTATCTTTACCGATGAGGATCCGCGCGGGGAAGAGCCCTTGGCGATTCTCCAGGCCATCGCTGCGGGGACGCATGACGCCGGTTGGCAGGAAGGTCGCGACTATCTGACCATCCCCGATCGCCGCGCGGCGATCGCGCGTGCCATCGCCCTGGCGCAGCCGGGGGATGGCGTGGTGTTGGCAGGGA
>DATCMP010000692.1:0-5049 GCA_036563365.1 Thermomicrobiales bacterium | reverse complement strand
GATGCCCCTCGCCTTCGCGATCGCCGTCTTCAACCTGCTCGCCGACTGGGACGGCCTCTGCCAAGACCGGCACGGCCACACGCATCTCTCGCTCGCCGAGTTCTGCCTCTGAGCTAGCACCAGTGGTTATATACGCGCTGTCAGCGCGAGGATTACCATACTACGAGCGTCAGATCACCTCGGCTCGGGCAAGCCCAGTTCGGCGATGGTTGCCATTTCGAGAAAGAGCCGGTTGTCGGCATCCGCCAATTGCCGAAATCCGAAGTGGGTATAGAACCGGCGCGCGTCGTCATCCTTGGCCTCGACCACGACCGCCAATGCTCCAATTTGGCGACTTAGGTGATAACCGCGCGCCAACGCATCGAGCAGCAAGCCGCGCCCCAAACCCTGACCACGGAAGCGCCGATCGACCGCTAGCCGCCCGAGGAGGACGGCTGGCAGACGGGGATATCGCGGCAGGCGACGGGCAACGTCCGTAGGGAAGGCCGAGACATCGACACCGGTGGCGCTGAGGGTATAAAAACCGGCCGATGCGGCAGACTCGCGCTCGACCAGGACATAGACAACCGCAGCGCGGCGGCGCATATCCTGCCCCGCCTGTTCGCGGAAGTAGCGATCGAGCGCGGCGACCTCGGAGGCGAACGCCGCACGCTCGTGTTGGGCACCGAGCGGTTCCAACACGAAGCGTTCATCACGCATCGCCAGCCCGCCAGCGCTCCTGGTACTCTTGCGTGGCGGCACGCAGCGCCGCATTGGCCGGTTGTGGATCGAGCAGTGCTTCGATGAAGATCTGACTATCCCGCGCAGAGAGGGTGATGACCTCATGATCGCGCAGGTCGCGCTCTGCGGCATCTTGTGCGCTCCGCACGATATATTCGCTCAGGCTGCTGCCGCGTAATTGCGCTGCCCGCTCGATGAGCGCCTTCTGCTCGGCGCTCACGCGCGCCTCGACCCGCTCGCGCTTTCGATTGCTCGCCGCTGGTGCCATGCCCCCCTCACAGACCAAAACTCAATAGCCTATCCCCAAAATTGTACGGTCCAAACCCGTACAATTCAACCATCAGCAACAAAATTCGTTAGCGAGAATGTAAACGAGCAATCAACGGAACGTAACAATTAGCTGCACCTCAGACCATCCAGCGCAGCTACCGTATACTTCACCAGCGCGGAAAATACGGCGTACCCGCTGAATCACGCGAATCGCGGCCCGCCTATTCGTCATTCGTCACTCGTCATTCGTCATTGCTCTAGGAGCCTCGATGAACCTTTCCGGTGGCCTCAATGTCGAAGCCTACGACCGCGCGTATACCGACGCCCAACTGATCCGGCGGATCGCCGCCTACTTCCGGCCCCAGGCGCGGCGGGTGGCGCTGGTAGCGCTGATGGTCGCGCTGGCGTCGCTCGTCGCCACGATCACGCCGCTCGCGATCTCGCGCAGCCTCGATCTGCTGGATAGCTCGCCCGGCGTGCAGTTGCTGGTCGCGGTCGCCGCGCTCGTCGCCACGCTCGGGCTGATCACCTGGCTCTTCAACTTCGTCCGGCAGCGCTTCGCCGCCCGCGCCGTCGGCGACGTCGTCCTCGCCCTGCGGCGCGACGCCTTCGCCGCCGTCACCCAGCGGGATATGTCGTTCTACGACCAGTTCGCGTCGGGCCGGATCGTCAGCCGCGTCACCTCCGACACCCAGGATTTCTCCACCGTCGTCACCCTCGCGGTCGATCTCCTCAGTCAGCTGATGCTCGTCGTCGTGATCGTCACCGTGATGCTCGTCGTCAACTGGCAGCTGGCGTTGATCGCCCTCGCCATCGCCCCGATCGTCATCGTCGTCGCGCTGGTTTTTCGCACCCTCGCCCGCCGCGCCATGCAGCAGGCCCAGCGCGCCCAGGCCGAGGTCAACGCCGTCGTCGGCGAGACGATCAGCGGGATCGCCGTCGCCAAGAACTTTCGGCAGGAAGGGGCGCTCTACCAGGATTTCCGGGGCGTCAACGCCACCGCCTACCGCGCCCAACTCCTCCGCGTCAACGTCTTCGGCAGCATCTTCCCCCTGCTGAACACCCTCTCGGGACTCGGCACCGCCGTGATCATCTTCTTCGGCGGCCTCCTCGTCCTCGGGCAGAGCGTGTCGGTCGGCGAATGGTATCTGTTCGTGCAAGGACTCGCGATCTTCTTCTACCCCCTCGCCACGATCTCCTCCTTCTGGAGCCAGTTCCAGCAGGGCCTCGCCGCGTCCGAGCGCGTCTTCGCCCTGATCGACGCCGAACCGCGCGTCGTCCAGCGCGCCAACGAACCGGTCACCACCCTCGCGGGTCAGATCACCTTCGGCCACCTCTCCTTCAGCTACACCGACGGCTCCCAACCAATAGCGAACAATTCGGCTGAGCTTGAGGAGCCAGGCGTACGCCTCCCAACACCCCAGCCCGCGCAGGCGGGCTTCGTGGCCGCAGGCCCGCAAGGCGCGGCCTTGTCCCGAGCGCAGTCTCGGGGTTCAGCCGCCAGCCCTCCTCTCACGACTCCCCCCATCTCCCCCTTACCCGCTATCTCTCTCACGACTCACGACTCACGACTCACGACTCCGCTCATCCTGCGCGACTTCTCCCTCGACATCCCCGCCGGGCAGGCCGTCGCCCTCGTCGGCCACACCGGCGCGGGCAAATCAAGCATCATCAAGCTGATCATGCGCTTCTACGAGTTCGGCGCGGGCCGCCTCCTGATCGACGGGCGCGACATCCGCACCCTCGACCTCGCCAGCTATCGCAGCCGGATCGGCCTCGTCCCCCAGGCGCCGTTCCTCTTCTCCGGCACCGTCGCCGACAACATCCGCTACGGCACCCCGGGTGCCTCCGATGAGGCCGTCGCGGAAATCGCCAGTCGCCTCGGCGACGGCTCCTGGCTCGCCGATCTGCCATTGGGCCTCGCCACCGATGTCGGCGAGCGCGGCGCGCGGCTCTCGCTCGGCCAGCGCCAACTCGTCGCCCTCGCCCGCGTCCTCCTGCAAGACACCGCCATCCTGCTGCTCGACGAGGCGACCGCCAGCATCGACCCCTTCACCGAGGCCCAGGTGCAGGCCGCGCTCGGCGCCGTCCTGCGCGGGCGCACCAGCGTCGTCGTCGCCCACCGCCTCTCCACCGTCCGCGCCGCCGACCGGATCATCGTCCTCCAGGGCGGGCAGATCATCGAGGACGGCGACCACCCCACCCTCCTGGCGCAGGGCGGCCACTACGCCACCCTCTACGCCACCTACTTCCGCCACCAGGCCGCCGCGTATGAGGGGGTTACGGGCGTGTAGCCAATCTGCCACACGCAAACAGCGGCGGTGACGCTGCTCCGTCACCGCCGTCCAATTATTCTGATTCTTTAACCTGGATGCGAAACGAACCCGCAGAGGAGGGCGTGCGATGCCAAATATGCAAGCGGTGTTCTATCGCAAGCCCGATGGTAGCGAGCCGGTCGATGTGTTCATCGAAGAACTCCTCCCGGCCCACCAAGCGATGATCGATGATCAGATCGACTGGCTTAACCGCCTCACGACAACCGATCCCCCGCTACCATTCCCACATAGTTCACAGGTGCGCGGGGCGCTCCGCGAATTGCGCTGCCATTATGGGAATGTACTCTATCGCATTTTCTATCAGCGCTCCGAGGCCCTGTTTATTCTCCTGCACATCGTCAGGAAAGATCGCGGCGCACTCCTCGAAGCCGATATTCTCCTCGCCCAGGAACGGTGGGAGGATTTCAAGGCCCGCATGAATGCCGACCCGCGCCGACCACCACGAGCAGCAGGCCACGACGCGCCATGAGCACCTTCAGCAAGACGCCCTTGCAAAAAACTTATCATTTTTGATAAGATCCCTCCGTCTACAAATTTGCTGGCATCATCGGTGGTGGCCGAAGATATTTCACCGCAGCAAGGAGAGGATAATGGTTAATCGTGAGCAGCGCGCCCACATTGCTGCAGAAACCTCCCCCATAGGCAGCACCGCCGTGGCCGCGCGCGCCCGCCGGGCAGCGCGCAATCCCGAATATGCACGGGAGTGGGAGGCCCAGGCCGCCGCACGGGAGATCGCCTGGCAACTCGTCAAGTTCCGCATGGATAATGGGCTCACCCAGCAGGAACTCGCCATTCGCGCGCAGACCAGTCACTCGCAGATCTCCCGCTTAGAGAGCGGGCAGCATCTCCCAAGCCTCGCCACACTCGGCAAGATCGCGAACGCCCTCCAACTGCGCCTAGCCATCTCGTTCGAGCCTCGATCAGAGCACACCGAACGGTTGATCGCTGACTGATAGCTCACCCGCTCCCCACGCACGCAAAAAGCGGCGGTGACGCTGCTCCGTCACCGCCGCACAAAGACCACGTTATGAAGACCCTACTCCCCCCGGCATTGGGGGGCAGGGGGGCGTGCTCCCCATCGCCTACGTGATATGCGCCCCCTTGATGTTGACGTAGACCGCGTAGATCGACTGGCTGGCCGCGATCATCAGGCGGTTCCGCTTCGGCCCGCCGAAGACGAAATTCGCCGTCGTCTCCGGCAGCTTGATGTGACCGATCCGCTCGCCCTCCTGGGTGAAGCAGTGGACACCATCCCAGCCGTAGCCGACCCAGCCGGATGTCGCCCAGATATTGCCGTCGGTGTCCGCGCGCACGGCATCCGGCCCGACCTTCTTGCCGTTGACCATCATGTTGGTGAAGACGCGGGGGTTCGCCAGCTTCACGCCATCGACCACGTCGAAGACCTTGATGTCGCCCGCGCCCGCGCCGGTATCGACGATGTAGAGCTTCTTATAATCGTGCGAGAAGCAGAGCCCGTTCGGCGCGACGAGTTCGGCGGTCACCCGCGTGATCGTGCCGGTCGTCGGGTCGATCCGGTAGACCGCGTTGGGGTGGTAGATCTCGCCCGGGTTCCCCTCGTAACCGCCGACCGGCGCCGTACCGTACGGCGGGTCGGTGAACCAGATGCTGCCGTTCGGGTGCACCACCGCGTCGTTCGGCGAGTTGAACGGCTTCCCCTCGAAGTTCGCGGCCAGGACCGAGACGGTGCCGTTGTGCTCGTAGC
>DATCMP010000689.1:0-1563 GCA_036563365.1 Thermomicrobiales bacterium | reverse complement strand
GTGGCGGTTCGCTTGCCGCCAGGCACGGCGGATCAGATGTTTTGCGCGCGGTTGGGGATCGACGCAGACGATCACCCGCTCGCCCGCCGCCCACGACGCCTGTATATCATGCACCTGCATATACTCTGCGAGATCGTGTTCGACGGTGCTGGATACTTTTCGTAGCGCCATCTCGCGCAGGGCGCTGAGGTTCCCCTCGCGAAAAAACTCACCCAACGCCCGCTCGGCCCGCGCCGGCGAGTAGACATTGCCGTGCCGCAGCCGCTGACGCAGCGCGTTCGGCGACATGTCCACCAACTCGACCTCGTCGGCGGCATCGACGATCCGGTCGGGGATCCGCTCGCGGACCTGCACCCCGGTCACGCTCTCGACGATGTCGGCCAGGCTCTCCAGATGCTGCACATTAACCGTGCTGAGAACGGTGATCCCGGCTTCCAGCAAGACCTCGACATCCTGCCAGCGCTTCTCGCGCGGCGAGCCGGGCGCATTGGTGTGCGCCAGCTCGTCCACCAGCGCCACAGCCGGACGCCGCGCGATCACCGCCTCGGTGTCCATCTCCTCCAGCGTCACCCCTTTGTAGACGATCTGCCGCACCGGGACGATCGCCATGTCGCCGATCGCCTTGATCGTCTGCGGGCGACCGTGCGTCTCGATCAGCCCGGCGACGACATCGGTGCCGCGCTCGCGACGGCGGTGCCCCTCGGCGAGCATCGCCATCGTCTTGCCGACACCGGGGGCCATCCCGAGGTAGATCCGCAGCCGCCCCCGCCCGCCGCCCCCAGCCTCGCGGCGCAGGCGTTCGAGCATCGCCTCCGCTGTCGGGCGATCATCGTCGGGATGTCGCGACCGCTCGGCCATCGCGCGGCACCTCACTCAGCACGAAAGTGGACGGCGCGGCGTCTGTGCAGACGCCGCGCCTGCCCCGCACCTTTTACTGTCCCGAACGCGCGTCGAGCGCGAGATTGAGTTCCAGCACATTGACGCGCGGTTCCCCAAAGATCCCGAGTGTGCGCCCCGCAGTGTGCTGCGCCACCAGCGTCCGCACCTCGGCCTCGGAGAGGTTGCGGGCCTTCGCCACCCGCGCCACCTGCAAGGCGGCGTTCGCCGGGGTGATCGCCGGGTCCAGGCCGCTGGCCGACGCGGTCACCACATCGACCGGCACCGCAGCATCGGCGGCCAGGCCGTTCTCCTGCCGGTAGGCCACCGCCCGCTCCCGCACCTGATCGATCAACTTCTGGCTCGTCGGCCCCAGGTTCGAGCCGCCCGAACTCGCCCCATCATACCCGTCGCTCCCCGCAGCCGAAGGGCGCGGATGAAAATACTTGGCATCGGTGAAATTCTGCCCGAGCAGCGACGACCCGACGATCGTGCCGTCGGCGCGGCGGATCAGACTCCCCTCCGCCTGCTTCGGGAAGGCGACCTTGGCGATCCCGGTGATCGCCAGGGGGTAGAGCAACCCGGTAATCCCCGTCAGGATGAGCAGCATCAACACCGCGCTGCGCGTCTGCTTCAACAGGTCCATGATCTCCCTCTTAAGTTAGTCGGTAGTCGGTAGTCCGTAGT
>DATCMP010000676.1:0-15153 GCA_036563365.1 Thermomicrobiales bacterium | reverse complement strand
GTATTACGACACCGGGCGCGCGCCGCAGACAGGGATCGGCGTGGCGCGGATGATCGGACACGTCACCTATCTCTCGGCAGAAGCGATGGCCGACAAGTTCGGGCGGCAGTTGCAGGAGCGCGACAGTTATTCCTACACCCTCGCGGGGGCGGATTTCGCGGTGGAAAGCTATCTGCGCTATCAGGCGGCGAGCTTCGCCGCCCGCTTCGACGCCAATAGTTATCTCTACCTCTCCCGCGCGCTGACCTACTTCGATCTGGCACGCACCTGGGGCGACGGGGATCTGGTTCAGGCACTGGCGCGAGTCCAAGCCGCCACGTTGCTGATCTCTTTCTCCTCCGACTGGCTCTACCCGCCCGCCGATTCACAAGTCATCGCCGAAGCGCTCACAACGAACGGCAAGGCCGTGACGTGGCATAATCTCGATGTGGCCTACGGCCACGACTCCTTCCTATTGGAAGAAGCGCGTCAGGCACCGCTGATCAGCGCATTCTTGGCAGAGGTCTATACGGGAATGACGAGTGACGAGTGACGAATGACGAATAGGTACGGTGAGGAGCCAACCGCCTTGCGTGTACTCCGCGTGACCTTATCCGTCATTCGTCACTCGTCACTCGTCACTCGTCACTATCCACGGAGGTTCCAATGGCAGACCAACTCAACGACGCCGCCGAGCGCGAGTTTGGCTTCGATACGCGGGCGATCCACGCCGGACAGCGGCCCGACCCGGCGACCGGCGCGCGGGCGATGCCGATCTACCAGACGAGCAGCTATGTCTTCGAGGACAGCGAGGCGGCGGCGGCATACTTCAACTTGCAGGAGTACGGCAACACCTACTCGCGGATCATGAACCCGACGGTGGCGGCGTTCGAGGAGCGGGTCGCCAGCCTGGAGGGTGGTGTCGGCGCGGTCGCCTTCGCCAGCGGACTGGCGGCGCAGGCGGCGGCACTCTTCACGATCTTGCGGCCCGGCGATCATATTGTCACGGCGCGTGCCCTGTACGGCGGCACGACGACGCAATTGAAGCACTTTCTCGGCAAACTCTCGGTCGAGATCAGCTTCGTCGACTCGGACGATCCCGAGGCGTGGCGCGCGGCGATCCGCCCGAATACGAAGGCGCTCTACGGCGAGACGATCGGCAATCCAGGCGGCAACGTTTTGGACATCGCGACGGTCGCGGCGATCGCCCACGACGCTGGCGCACCGCTGATTATCGACAACACCTTCGCCTCGCCATACCTCTGCCGCCCGATCGAGCACGGCGCGGATATCGTCATCCACTCGGCGACCAAGTTCCTGGGTGGGCATGGCACCAGCATCGGCGGGGTGGTCGTCGAATCCGGCCTGTTCAACTGGTCGAACGGGCGCTTCCCGGTCGTGGCCGAGCCGTCGGCGGCCTATCATGGCCTCGCCTTCCACGAGACGTTCGGCGTCTATGGCTATCTGCAAAAGCTGCGCTCGGAGACGCTGCGCGATCTCGGCGCGGCGATGAGCCCGTTCAACGCCTTCCTCTTCCTGCTCGGCATCGAGACATTGCCGCTGCGGATGGAGCGGCACGTCGCCAACGCCCTCGGCGTGGCCCGCTTCCTGGCGGAGCATCCGCACGTCGAGCGGGTGCGGCACCCGGCCCTGCCGGATAGCCCCTATCTACCGCTGGTCGGGCGGTATCTGCCGCGCGGCGCGGGGGCGATCTTCACGTTCGACATCAAGGGCGGGCGCGAAGCCGGGCAACGGTTCATCGAATCGCTCGAACTCTGGAGTCACCTGGCAAACGTCGGCGACGCCAAGAGCCTCGTCATCCACCCGGCGAGCACCACCCATCGCCAGCTCAACGAGGCGGAGTTGATCGGCGGCGGGATCGGCGCCGGCACGATCCGCCTCTCGGTCGGCCTGGAATCGCTCGATGATCTCCTCTGGGATCTGGAGCGCGGCCTGCGCGTGGCGGCGAGTGTAGGGGAGCGGGTCGCGGCGGTCGCGGATTAGCCCTCAGCCCACCGCCACCACAGGGGTGGTCCAGCACCTGCGGGCGGCCCCCCTCTCCCCATTCGAGGAGAGGGGGATAAAGGAAAGGATTTTTGCCATGCCGGGTCGCCCGTTCTTGCAGATACCGGGGCCGACGAATGTCCCCGAGCGGATCCTGCGTGCGATGGATCGCGCGGTGATCGATCATCGCGGACCGGAGTTCGCGGAACTGACGAAGTCGGTCTTGCCGCCGCTGCGTAAAGTTTTTGGCACCGAGGAAGGGGCGGTCATCCTCTACCCGACCTCCGGGACCGGCGCATGGGAAGCCTCGCTGGTCAATGTCCTCAGCCCGGGCGAGCGGATCCTGGCCTTTAACTACGGCCACTTCAGCGCCCTCTTCGCGCAGACGGCGCGCAATCTCGGCTACGACGTGGACGAGGTGCCGCTGCGCTGGGGGCAGGCGCTCACGCCGGACGATGTTGAGGCGCGACTACGCGCGGATAATGCCGAGCACCCCTATGCGGCGATCCTCGTCGTTCACAACGAGACCTCGACCGGCGTCATGTCGGATGTCGCGGCGATCCGGGCGACGATCGATCGGGTCGGACACGACGCGCTGCTGATCGTCGATACGGTCAGTTCGCTCGCCTCGGTCCCCTTCGCGTTCGACGCTTGGGGCGTTGACGTGGCGCTGACCGGCAGCCAGAAAGGGTTGATGTTGCCACCCGGCATCGGGATCATTTGCGCCGGGCCGCGCGCCCTGGCGCGGGCGGAGGCTGGTGGCGCACCACGCAACTTCTTCGACTGGCGTCCGATCCTGCGCGACAATGCGAATGGCTTCTTCCCCTACACCCCGGCCACCCTGATGCTCTTCGGCCTGCGCGAAGCGCTGACGATGCTGGTGGACGAGGAAGGGCTGGACGCCGTCTACGCCCGCCACCATCGCCTCGCCTCCGGTGTCAGGGCGGCGGTCGCGGCCTGGAACCTGGACAATCTCTGCGAAGACCCGGCCCGCACCTCCGACACCCTCACCGCGATCGTGATGCCGGACGGGATCGATAGCGACGCCGCGATCAAGCGCGCCCGCGAACGGTTCGATCTGGCGCTCGGCGTCGGGCTCGGGCGGATCAAGGGGCGCGTGCTGCGGATCGGTCACATCGGCGCGCTGAACGAACTCGAAGTCCTGGCAACCCTCGGCGGCGTCGAGATGACCCTGGTCGAATGCGGCATGCCGCTGACCCTCGGGAGCGGCGTGGCGGCGGCCCAACAACTCTTCGTCGAGCAGCAAGCACCTGTGCCAGCCCTCGCCTGACTTCGTACTTCGTAGTTCGTACTTCGTACTTCATCCAGAGGGACAATGACAGCAACAGCAAACGATGGGGCGACGTTAGACCTCACCCCATATCAAGATACGGCGACAATCCTGGAAATGCTGCGCTCGGCGCGGACGATCGCGATCGTGGGTCTCTCCTCGAATCCGCTGCGGGCGAGCCATTTCGTCGGGTTCTATCTCCAGCGGCATGGCTACCGGATCATCCCGGTTAACCCGCGCGAAACGGAGGTGTTGGGCGAGCGCAGCTACCCGAGCCTGCTCGAAGTGCCGGAGCCGATCGACATCGTCGATGTCTTCCGCACCCCCGACGCCGTACCCGGCATCGCCCGCGAGGCGGTGCAGGTCGGCGCGAAGGTACTCTGGCTCCAATACAACATCATCAGCCCGGAAGGGATCGCCATCGCGGAACAGGGCGGGATGAAGGTCATCGTCGATCGGTGCATGAAGGTGGAACACGCGCGCCATCTCGGGCGGATGCACTGGCTCGGTTTCAATACCGGGATCGTGACGGCAAAGCGCGCGGGGCGGTAGTGGGCGTAGTGGGCCAGTGGGCTAGTGGGCGAGAAGGGTACGGCCCCCCCGCCCCCCCAATCCTGGGGGGTTCGTGGTATGAGAACGCCGTGAGGTTCCGTGAACGCCACCGCGTCACGAACGAACCTTCTCCCCTAGGATTGGGGCCGGGGGTGTAACTCACCTACGCAGCAATGGAGTGCCGATCTGTGATCTACGAACTGCCAAGCGCCCTTTACGCTCGTGCCGTGCTACTCTTCGCGGAAACCTGGATGGACGGCGCATTCATCTGGTCGGCGTTGCGCGAAGGCCAAGAAGCGCGCCTCTTCGTGGACGACCCGACACAGCCCACCGCCGCCCTCCTCTGCCGCACATTCGAATACTACGTGGCGGGCGATTTGGGCGCTACGACATTCCGCCGATTCATTGCCGACGCTCCCGCCGAGGTGGGGGTGTTCGCGCGGATGTATGGTTACCTGCCAACAAACGTGCCGCTGGCCCAGACCTTACTCGATGACCATGCCGGGCGATTAATCGTCGTGGCGCGGCGGGGGTTCCGCTGGGTGGACGAAGGCGGCAAATCAGTGCTGGCACGTCGGCGCTCACCCAACGACGGCGTCGCCATCCATCGGCTCGATCGCACCCTGGCAGAGCGGGTCGATCGCGAACTACATCAGACGATCAACACCTTCTGGGGCGGCTACGAGCGCTTCCTCACTAAGGACTTCGGCTTTGCCGCGTTAGCGGGTGATGAGCTTGTGAGTGTCGCTTATGCTGCCGCTGTGGGCGGTGGTGAGGCGAATATCGATGTGATCACCGCCGAACGATTCCGGCGACGCGGCTTGGCGGCGCGCGTCTGCACGGCATTCATCGACCATTGCCAGGGCCACGGACTCGTCGCAACCTGGGATTGCGACTCAGACAACGCCGCCTCGGCGGCATTGGCCCGCAGCTTGGGATTCCGCGAGGGGATACCGTTCGCCCAACTTAGCACGCCGAGTTATGTAAAGCTCACCGAATCACACGGACGCTGGACGCAAGGTGCGGCAGCGGCGGACGGGATCATCCCCTGGCAACAGATCGAGGCATGAGCACAAAACAGGTGCTCGTGCGACAGCTCTCCGAAGCCGATGCCGAGGCGTACCGTTCCCTGCGCCTGCACCTGTTGCAGGTCTCGCCCGACGCCTACGGCTCACTCTATGCTGAAGAGATTAAGCGCCCGGTCAGTCACACCGCCGAGCGACTGCGCGCCCAGAGCGATCCCGGGATTGGTTTCACCCTCGGCGCGTTCGCGCCCGATCTCGTCGGCATGGTAACGGTGCTGCGCGAACAAGGGGCGAAGACCCGCCATAAAGCGTCGGTCTTCGCGATGGGCGTCGCCGAGCAAGAACGGGGGCGGGGGATTGGTCGCGCTCTCGTGGCCGAGGCGATCGTACGCGCACGGCGACTCGACGGGCCCGAACAATTGCTGCTCACGGTCGTCCTACCGAACGAACCGGCGCGCAGGCTGTATCATGCGCTCGGCTTCGTCACCTATGGCATCGATGAGCGCGGCCTCAAACTCGGCGCGCACTATTGGGACGAAGAGCAGATGGTGTTGCACCTGTAGGCATGGGGAAGATCGATGGACCTGGAACTGACCGGCAAAGTGGCGCTCGTCAGCGGCGGCAGCCGGGGGATCGGCAAGGCGATCGCCCGACAACTGGCGATCGAGGGCGCGGAGGTCGTGATCAGCGCGCGCAATGAGGAGTCGCTGACCGCGACGGCGAACGAGTTGGCGCGCGAGACCGGGCGACGGATCGTGCCGCTGACGGTCGATACGAGCGACGATGCCTCGGTGGCGACGATGGTCGCGAGCGCGGTCAGCGCCTTCGGGCGGATCAACATCCTCGTCAATTGCGCCGCGCAGCCCGCCGGGGCAACCGTGCCACCGAAGTTGGGCGGGATCACCGACGAACTTTTCTGGGACGATATGAACGTGAAGGTCCTGGGCTACATCCGCACGGCGCGCGAGGTCGCGCCGCACATGATCAGTCAGGGGTGGGGCCGGATCATCAACGTCAGCGGCCTCGCCGCGCGGCAGACCGGCTCGATCATCGGCACTATCCGCAACGTTTCGGTCTCGGCCCTCTCCAAGAACCTCGCCGACGAACTCGGCCCGCAGGGGATCAACGTCACCACCGTCCATCCTGGCACGACACGCACCGAGCGCACGCCGGGGATGATCGCCTCGCGCGCCGCGCAGCAGGGCGTCAGCGAGCAGGAGGCGGAACAGCAGATGGCCGCCGGCAACAGCATCAACAAGATCGTCGATGCCGGGGAGATCGCCTGGGTCGTGGCCTTCCTGGCCTCCCCGAAGAGCGTGGCGATCAACGGCGACACGATCGGCGTCGGCGGTGGCGCTCCCGGCGCAGTCTATTACTAATGACGAGTGACGAGTGACGAGTGACGAGTGACGAATAAGGGACGGAAGGAATCTCCGGATTGTGAGATACTCCCGGAACCTATTCGTCATTCGTCACTCGTCACTCGTCATTTCCTACGAGGATGCGTTGATGCAGATTCTTTTTCTCTCGACCACCTCGAAGCCGGAGGTGTGGATTGCGCCGCTCAGCGCGGCGCTGCCCGATGACACGATCCATGTCTACCCCTATGTCGCCGATCCGTCGGCGATCGAGTGCGCGATCGTGGCGGTGCCGCCGCCGGGGGTGCTGACGGACTTTCCGAATCTGCGCTTAATTCAGTCGCTCTGGGTCGGTGTGGAATCGCTCCTGCAGGATCAGACGTTGCCGACTGGTATCCCCCTAGCGCGACTGGTCGATCCGGGGATGACCGAGACGATGACCGAGTCGGTCCTGCAACACGTCCTCAATGCCCACCGCTACTACGAGACCTATCGCGAGCAGCAGGCGGCGGGGATCTGGCGGCAGGTGCAGCAGGTACGGGCCAGCAACCGGCGCGTCGGCTTCCTCGGCCTCGGGCAACTGGGGACGGCCGGGGCGCAAGCGCTGGTCAGCCTCGGCTTCGACGTGGCGGGTTGGAGTCGGCAGCCAAAGGATATCGCCGGGATACAGACCTTCTCAGGGCCGGAAGGATTCGAACCGTTCCTGACGCGCACCGAGATCCTTGTCTGCCTCCTGCCGCTGACAGCGGCGACACGCGGCATCCTCGATGCACGCGCCTTCGCGACTTTGCCGCGCGGCGCGACGGTCATCAATCTGGCGCGTGGCGGGCATATCGTCGATGACGATCTGCTGGCGGCGCTCGATACAGGGCAGATCGGGCGCGCGGTCCTCGATGTCTTCAACGTCGAGCCGCTGCCGACCACACATCCGTACTGGGGGCATCCGCGCGTCGTCATCCTGCCGCACATCGCCGCCGAGACCGATCCGCAGACCGCCGTCAGTCAGGTGGTCGAGAATCTGCGACGACTCAAGGCGGGCGAACCATTGATGAATGTCGTGGATCGCGCGGCGGGATATTAGGACAACGTCACCCTTTGCTGCGACCAGCACCCGTGCTACGCTATGGTGACGGAGAGTGCGTCGGCCCGTGCAGGGGATCGTGTGAGGGGGTTGCTATCGTGGTAGAGAAATACGATCGCCGCTTCGCCGAAGTGGCGCACCTGTTCAAGGAATGGCGACCGCGCGGCGAACAACGCGCTCCGAGCCCCCTCTTCACGATGTCGGGCGCTGACGATGCAGAAGTGGCAGCCAGGGCGGTGGCATCGCCGCCCGACCTGAAGCCGCACGAAATCCCGGCGACAGCAGCGGGCGATGAGACGATCGCCGACCAATTGTCGGAAAGTTGGGCGGCGCAACTGGCGACGCGCGTCGTCGCCCGCGACCCCGAGACGTTGCGTGAACTCGATCTTCCACCCCACGATCGGGCGGTCGCGGCGGCGCTACGCGCGCTCCAGGCGGCGTTACCCCCGGAAGAGCAGCACCGGATACGCGCGCTGGTAGAGGCGATCGATCAGCGCGAACTGAACTTAATCAATCTGGTCGGCTACATGGGCTGGGATGCGGGCTACGCCACCGCAGTCGAAGCCTACACCGGAGCGCCACCGCAGCCATTGCGTAAAGCTAGCGATCAACACGACGAGCGCGAGGCAGAATAGGCGATCGAGCGGTTAGCAACGAGGCGCAACGGTTCCGCTCTGCCCCTGAAAACAAAAGTACCATGCCGCCTTGACCATCCTGGGCATTCCGTAGAGTTTGTCAGAGGCGCACAATAGCCCCACGATGAATGCACCTCAGGAGAAAGGGCGGGGCCATGACAATCTTATTGCACATGATGATCTGTCGTTTTCGCGGGCATGATGTCGTCCAGATCACCCATCCGAACTTCCCTGGACTGTCATTGCTCCGCTGCGTCGTTGTCACGAGGGTGCGGAATTGATCGAAAGAACCTAAACGTCGATTACGTTGCCTCGAGGCACTACCACCACCCCACGATGACAAGGCGACAAACAAGGATAGAGCGCGGCAATCGAACGTGCGGTTGCCGCGCCGTTTTATCTGCGACACCCCTGTTACCAGCCGCCAGGCACCATCGGCAACGCCTCATCGATGTCACAGAATCGCCACATTCTCGCCATGCGGGCGTTGTATCGTCCCCCTATCCTGAGCCAATCCGAAGCGGCACCTGGCGAGATCGGCGGGTGCCGTCATGCAGCAGGAGGGGAGATGGCGATGGTGTTGATGGAAGCGCTCCAGAGCCGCACAGCAGAGCCCACCGGCCAAGGGCTGACCGAAGCGGAGGTGCGGGCGCGACGAGCGCGCGGCGAAGGGAACGATGTCGAGCCGCCGACCAGCCGCACCTACTGGCAGATCGTGCGGGCGAACCTCTTCACCGTGATCAACAGTATCCTGGTCGGGCTGGGGGCGGCACTCCTGATCATGGGGCGGGTCAGCGACGCGATCATCACCGCCGGGATCGTCGTCATCAACGCGGTGATCAACACGGTCCAGGAGGTGCGCGCGAAACGCCAACTCGATCGGATCGCCCTCCTGGTCCACCCGCAGGTCACGGTCATGCGCGACGGTGAGCGGGTGACGGTCCATCCGCGCGAAATCGTCCGCGGCGATCTCCTGATCGCGCAGCCCGGCGACCAGATCGTGGCCGACGGGCGGATCATCGGCGCGGGCAGGCTGGAGGTGGACGAAGCATTGCTCACCGGCGAGGCCGAACCGATCACCAAAGCGGCCGACGACACCGTCCACTCCGGCAGCTTCTGCGTCTCCGGCAGTGCACAGTACCTCGCCGAGCGGGTCGGGGCGGCGAGTTTGATCAATGGGCTCACCGCAAGCGCGCGCACCTTCCGCCAGGTGCGTACACCATTACAACGTGAGATCGATCTGCTGATGCGCCTGCTGGTCGTGATCGTAGCATTCATCGGGCTGTTGTTCGCGCTGGTGACCCAATTCAACCACACGCCGCTCACCGAGGGGCTCCAGATCGCGGCGGTCCTCGCGGGGCTGATCCCGAATGGGCTGATCTTCATGGTCACGATCGCCTACGCGATCGGCGCGCTACGGTTGGCCGAGAGCGACCTGCTAATCCAGCAGACGAACGCGATCGAGTCGTTCAGCAACGTCGACATCCTCTGCTTGGACAAAACCGGCACCCTGACCGCCAATCGACTCGAACTCCACGCGCTCGCCCCGTTGGCACTCGAGGAGCAACCCTTCCGCGAACTCTTGGGCGCATATACCGCCAGCGTCTCGGCGCACAACCCGACCAGCACGGCGATCGCGGCGGCGCTCGACGGCCAAACGCGCGCAGTGTGCGGTGAAATCCCGTTCAATGCCGCGCGTAAGTGGGGGGCGCTGACGCTCGCAGACGGCACCTACGCCCTCGGCGCGCCGGATATCTTGTTCCCCAGCGCCGATCTCCCGAGCGAGCCGTTGCGAAGCTGGATCGGCCAAGGGCTGCGCGTACTCCTCCTCGCCCGGTTCCCCGATGGTTTGCCGTCTCAGAGTGGTGCGACGCTGCCACGCCTGCCAGCGAAGGTGATCCCGCTGGGCCTGATCGCGTTGCGCGAAGAGTTGCGACCCGAGGCACCCGCGACCCTGCATGAACTCGCGAACGCGGGGGTGGCGGTCAAGGTCATCTCCGGCGACCACCCCACAGCGGTCGCCGCGCTGGCGAGGCAGGTCGGACTCGGCAAAGATCTGCGGGTGGTCAGCGGAACCGAACTCGACGCGCTGACGGCGGAACAGTTCGCGCAGGTGGCATCAGAAGGGACGATCTTCGGGCGGATCACCCCGCAACAAAAGGCCCGCCTGATCACCGCCCTCCGTTCGCGCGGCCATTACGTCGCGATGATCGGCGATGGGGTCAACGACGTCCTCTCGTTGAAAGAGGCGCAGGTCGGGATCGCGATGCAGAGCGGTAGCGCGGCGGCACGCGCGGTCGCGGACATCGTCCTCCTGCGCGACTCGTTCGCCGCCGTACCACGCGCCTTCGCCGAGGGGCAACGGATCGTCACCGGGCTACGCGACTGCCTGGCCCTCTACCTCGTCCGCCTCGCCTACATGATCCTGGCAATCCTGGCGATCGGCCTGATCGTCGGCTCGTTCCCCTTCAGCCCGAAGAATACCGCGCTGATCTCGTTCCTCACCCTCGGCTTGCCGACCTACGCCTTCGTCGCCTGGGGACAGACCGGTGTGCAACGACGACGTGGCGTGATCGGCGGGCTGATCCCCTTCATCGTCTCGGGCGGGCTGATGATGACCCTGCTGATCCTCGCGAGTTTCGTGGTCGTCTACGCCGCAGTGCTCGATTGGCAGCCGCCCGGCCCGCACAGCGCCTTACTGGCCGCACACGCCGACGACGCCGCGCGCAGCGCACTCACCACCGCCGCTGTCCTCGGGGGGGCAACCCTGATCGCCGCGATGCACCTGCCGTTCCATAGCTGGGGGGTGCCGACCACCATGCGGGCGCGATTGCGGCCAACCTTCCTCGCCGTGGGGATCGTCGGCCTCTACACGCTGATCCTGGCCGTGCCGACACTCCGCACCTTCTTCGAATTGGTGCTGCTGCCGCCCTCGGCCTACGCGGCGCTCGTCGGCGCGGTCGCGTTCTGGGCGTTCGGCCTCTGGCTACTCTGGCGAACCCGCCTCACCGAACGACTCCTCGGCCTCGCCGGGTAGATAGCTTGCGCTCAGGAGTCAAGTTCGCAGATAGTTGTCGGGATGCGTTGGGGACGGACCTCTCCCCGCCGCTGCGGCGACGACCCTCCCCTACAAGGGGGGGTAGGAGCCAGCCCAACCAGTACTCGCGATATGGCGCACGTAGCACAACGAAAGGGGGACGGCAGAGAAGCCGTCCCCCTTCGTCGTCATCTTCTCGGAGCTTTGCTCAGACGCGGATCGCCAGCATCCGATCGATCGAGAGGCGAGCGCGCTCGGCGATGCTCGGGTCGACCGTGACCTCCGGCTGCATATTGTGCAAGGTATCGCGCAGCTTCGGCAGGGTGATCTGCTTCATGTAGCGGCAGACCGCCCCCTCATCGGCCGCGAGGATCGTCTTGTTCGGGATCTCCTTCCGCAAGCGGTGGAGCAGGCCGGTCTCGGTGGCGATCAGGATCGTGTCGGCGGGCGAGGTCATCGACCGCTTGACCATCCCCTCCGTCGAGAGGACCTGGGTCTGCGAGGCGGGCAGACGCCCGGTCTTATTCGCCCAGACGAGTTGGCTGGTGCAGCCACACTCGGGGTGGATCAGCAATTCCGCGTTCGCGTGCGCGGCGAGATTCGCGCGGATCTCTGAGGGGCGAATCCCGGCGTGGACGTGGCACTCGCCCATCCAGATTTCCATATTCTCGCGTCCCAGGGACTCTTTCAGCCAGGTACCGAGGAAGACATCGGGGAGGAAAAGAATCTTCTGATCCTCGGGGATCGAGCGGATCACTGCCTCCGCGTTGCCGCTGGTGACGCAGTAGTCCGACTCGGCCTTGATCGCGGCGGTGGTGTTGACGTAGCTGACGACGGTCGCGCCGGGATGCTCGGCCTTCCAGGCGATCAGTTGCTCGACCGTGATCGAGTCGGCGAGCGAGCAGCCAGCCGTCTCATCGGGGATCAGGACGGTGCGCTCGGGATTGACGATTTTCGCCGTCTCGGCCATGAAGTAGACGCCGCACATCACGATCACCGGCGACGACGTGCGGGTCGCCTCGATCGCCAGCCCGAGCGAGTCGCCGACGAAATCGGCCACATCCTGAATCTCGGGCACCTGATAGTTGTGCGCCAGGATCACGGCGTCGCGCTGGCGGGCCAGCTCGCGCACCTCTTCCTGCATCGCCCGCACCCGTGCGGGCGGCATCATCTCGGCAAGTCCGTTCGCGATAACGGGGAGAGCGGTGCGTAACATTGCGGGGAACCTCCGATTGGTAGTCGTGAGTCGTGGGTCATGAGAGCGCCGATGCCAGTAGGAAGGCAACGAGCTTCATCAAACCTTCTCACGACTCACGACCCACGACTCACGACTACACATCACAGGACAATCAACGAGAAATCGAGCGAACCAGCGGAATGGGTCAGCGCGCCGAGCGAGACGTAATCGACGCCGGTACGCGCGACATCGGCGAGGTTGGCGAGGGTGACGCCGCCGCTCGCTTCGAGGCGCGGACGGCGACCGCTCGTGCCGTGCTCGTCGGCGCGGGCGACGGCGGCGCGCAGACCCGCGAGGTCGGCGTTATCCACCAGGATGATGTCAGCCCCGGCGGCGACCGCCTCATCGAGTTCTGCCAGCGTGGTGATCTCGACCTCCACCAGTTGCATCGGCGCGGTACGGCGCTTGGCCGCGGTCACGGCCGCGGTAATCCCGCCCGCCGCCCGGATGTGGTTCTCCTTGATCAGGATCCCATCATCGAGCCCGGCGCGATGGTTGTGGCAACCGCCGATCCGCACCGCGTATTTCTCCAATACGCGCTGGCCGGGGGTCGTCTTGCGCGTGTCGAGCACGGTACAGCCGGTGCCAGCGACCAGTTCCGCCGCCCGGTAACTGGCGGTCGCGACGCCGGAGAGTCGTTGCAGGAAGTTGAGCGCGGTGCGTTCGCCGGTGAGCAACGAACGAGCCGGACCTTCGATCCGCGCGACCACGCGGCGGTCGCCGAATGAGCCCTCGGCGACGAACGGCGTCACGGTGATCTGCGGGTCCAGTTGGGCGAAAACCAGCGCGACGACCGGCAGCCCGCAGATGACACCGGGGGCTTTCTGGCGAATCTCGGCCACGGCGGTCGCCTCGGGCGCGACGGTCGCCTCGGTCGTCAGGTCGCCGCGCCCGATATCCTCGGCCAGCGCGAGCCCGACGAGCGCCCGCACGCCAGCGTTCTGCTCGGGGGCGGTCAGCAAGGTCGGATCGGCGGTGTGTACGGTGGCGGTCATTGGGCAACCTCCTCGAAACTCGGGGCCATATCGCGACGCCAGAGGATGTGGCCGCGCCACCGCGGCTCGGTGTCCGGCGCATCGGTGCGGTAATGCGCGCCGCGACTCTCGCGGCGTAACAACGCGGCTTGTGTCGCCAACTTCGCCACCAGCGTCGCATCGGCGAGCGCGGGGGCGACGGGTGCTGCGAGGTCATCCAACAAGCCGGTTAGACGCTTGGCGTCGCGCTCCACGCCGAGATCATGATCCAGACGCTCACCGAGGAGCGCCTCCTCGGCCCCCCAATACTGGGGGGAGAAGTCGGGAGTCGGGAGCCGGAAGTCGGGAGAGGAGGCCGTGGTAGGCGCGGCACCGTTACCGGAAGCCCTCGCGCCAGCCGTACGCTGCTCCTCCCAAACTCGGGGGGCCGGGGGGACGCTCCCGGCCCACGTCGCGCAGGCATCCGGCGCATCGGTCAGCGCGGCATTAGCAGCCTGCCGCCCGAAGACGAGACATTCGAGCAGGGAGTTGGAAGCGAGGCGGTTCGCGCCCTGCACGCCGGTACATGCCGCCTCACCGGCCACGTACAGACCCGGCAGATCGGTGCGACCGGCGCTATCGGTGCGGATACCGCCCATGCAATAATGCGCGGCGGGCGCGACCGGCAGCAAATCGCGCGCGAGGTCGAGCCCCCACTCGCACAGCCGCTCGGAGATATTCGGGAAGCGCTCGTGGACGAACGTCGGATCGAGGCCGCGTAGGGAGAGATAGACCGGGCCAACGTCACGCCGATGCCGCGCCACGGCTCGGGCGACGATGTCGCGCGCCAGGAGCGGATCGACGACCGGTCGCTCGGCGGCATCAACGAGTTGGGCACCCTCACCGCGCAACGCCTCGGTCAGCAGGAAGGCGGCTTGGCCGGGCAGGACCAGCGCGGTCGGGTGGAACTGCACAAATTCGAGATCCGCGAGGGTCGCCCCGGCCCGATAGGCGAGGGCCAACCCACCGCCACGACTATCAGCCGTGTTCGTCGTGCGCCCCCAGAGCGCGGCATAGCCGCCGGTGGCGAGCACGACGGCCCGCCCCTCATACGAGCCCGCGCCGCTGCGGACACCGACGATTCGCCCACCCTCAGCCAACAATTCCTCAGCGGGCGAGTGCGGGCGCACGCGCACCAGCGGGTGTTCGATGATGCGCGCCAGCAACGTCTCGGTCACGGCGCGACCGGTCGCGCCACCACCAGCGTGCAGGATACGTCGCCGATGATGCCCCGCTTCGAGGGCGAGATCGGGGCCGGTCGGCCCGCCATCGAACGGCACCCCGGCGGCGATGAGTTCGCGCGCCACGCGGACGCCGCCGCGCGTCAGCACGCCGACTGCCTCGGCATCGTTCAACCCCGCGCCAACGGCCAACGTATCGGCCGCGTGCAGTTCAGGGCTATCGTCGGCGGCGAAGACGGCGGCGACTCCGCCCTGTGCCCACGGACTGGACCCTGAGAGGAGCGGCCCTGCCGTCAGCAGGGTCACTCGCGCGCCGCGTTCGACGGCGGCGAGTGTCGTCGCCAGCCCGGCCGCGCCGGAACCGACGACGATCAGATCGCTCATAGCGCTACCATCCTTCCCACTATCCCCACTACCCCCACTCGCGCTGCTCAACCTCTGCGTGACATCCCTATCTGCACGGGTGGCTACGAGCCGCCGCCCGTCAAACCGCTATGCTGCCAGGGGAGTTCGCGCTCCCAGGTCCCGACGAGCGGACCCTCAAAGCGGTACAAGTCGCCCGGTCGCCCAACCCGACCGGCTGAAGCGCGTTGCCCCACAGCAACGAGCGCCCCCGAGGCGAAAAGCGAGGCGAACGCTTTCTTGAAGTTACCGGTGTTGAGGCGCAACAGCGCCGGATCGAGGATCGCCGCGTAGATCGCGCGCAACTCCGGGATCGTGAACGTCTCGGGGAGGAGTTGGAACGCGACCCAGGAGTAGC
>DATCMP010000516.1:0-7663 GCA_036563365.1 Thermomicrobiales bacterium | reverse complement strand
GCTAGGCCGACGAGCGTTATCGGCAGGGGTGGTAGGAAGACCAACGGCCAGTAACCGAGGGCGAGGAGGATGAAGGCACCGACAAAAACGGTGCGACGCGGCAGGCGATGCCCGAACATCCCATAGAGGATCGCGCCGATCATCGACCCGCCGCCGGCCACCGCCGTCATTAAACCGAGGGCAATTGCGCTGCCGTAAAGCTGTCTGGCGTACACCGGCGCGCCAACCCAGGCGATCGCCTCGATCATGTTGTTCACCAGGAGGGTGAGCACAATGCTGAGGATCAGCCGATCGCCACGGATGAACTGTATACCCTCGCGCAGGTCCGCGAGATAGCGCCGCGCGTTGCTCTCCGGCTTCGCCGCGCCCGCCCCGCTCGGCGTGATGGATGGTGCGGGTGACGCTGGGACCAAGAAGGTAATCAGCGCAGCGGAGAGGAGGAAGGTCGCGCCATCGATCCAGAGCGGCGTCGTCGGCCCGAACGTTGCGATCATCAGCCCGGCGAGTGGTGCCCCGAGGAGCCTGGCACCGCGTTGGATCGCCTGGACCGTCGATGTCGCCCGTTCGATCGGCATCCCCGCCAGGGTGGTCAGGTCTGGCAGGAGTGCCGATCGCGCCGTGCTGCCCGGCACATTGAAGAGCGTGCCGCAGAAGACGAGGAGGAGCAATTGCCAGAAGGCGAGGCCCACGGTGGTGTGCAGGAGCGGGATGAGGATCACCATCCCGCCACTGATCAGATCGCCGACGATACTCGCGCGCCGATGTCCGAGCCGATCGACCAGCACCCCACCGAAGAACGAGGCGAGGATCGTCGGCACGACCTCGCAGAAGGCGACGATCCCGGTGCGGGTGGCGCTGCCGGTCGTGAGTAACACGAACCACGGGATCGCCACCTGGGTCAGCTGGGTGCCGACGAGCGAGACGCTGTTCGCCCCGAGTAGGGCGAGCAACGGTGCCTTGCGCCGTGCCATCGGTGCTGTGGTCGTCGTGATCATCGTTGTCCTATCCGTCCTCATACTGCGGGTTGGTGGGCTGCCGAGGCATCCGTCAGCGCGATCGTGGCGACACCGCCGCTGTTCTTGGCTCGTAGGCGGTGTTCGTGTAGGCACCGCCGACCCGCCGTAATCCCGGCGCGTTGACCGTGGCGATCGGTGCCTTCACCGCGACCCGTACGCCGAGCGCCGCCGGAAGCGCGATCGTGGCGTTGACGACCCCGCCCTTGATCGCCACATCGAACGGCTGCCGCACGCCCGCGAGATCGAGGGTGAGCGTACCCGCCCCGGTCTCGATCTGGAGTTCGGTCAGGGTGAGGTCGCCCATGAGCAGCGCCCCCGTAACCGCGCCCGCCTGCACACGCAGCGCGAGTGGCAAATCGTCCGCGAAGCGCAGATCCCAACGCTGACGGGCGTTGCGTTCTTTACGACCGCTCTGACCTTCCGGCTGCCGGACCGTGACGGTTGCCGTACCGCCGCTGATCGCGCAGGCGAGTTCGGGTCGCCAGGACGGCACGTTGTAGCTGAAATCGGCGTCCAGCAGGTTCGCGCCGCCACCGGTGAGCCGGAGGTCGCCCGCGCCGAGTTGTACGGTGGCGCGGGCCTGCGTCGCGTTGCCGCGCTCGACGACGCGCGACTCGTGGATCATCGCGGCCTGGTCGGTGCTGGCGCTGTCGTCTTTGTCCTTGTTCATGCCTCAAACCTCCTTGCGGCGACGTTCGTGGGTTAGTAGAGATCGAGTTCGCCGCGCACCCGCACCGCCCGCTCGATCCAACCGAAGGCGAGGGTTCCGGCGATCGGCAAGGCGATGGCGAAACCCGCGAGGGGCAAGAGTTGCGGTGCCAGGGCGGTGAGCGACGCGCCGTGCAGGGTCGCGTCGGCCAGGGCGGTCAGGCCGTAGCCGTTCGGCAGGGCGCGGGCGATCGTGTGCAGCGGTTCGGGCAATTGGGCCACCGGATAGTACGCCCCGCCGAGCAGCGTCATGAACGGGGCGACGATGTTCGAGAGGGAGTTCGCCTTCTTCACCCAGAGCCCGATCGCGGAGAAGACGAAGCCGAGCCCCCAGAGTGCCGCGATGAAGAGGGCGAGGGTGACGATGATCGCGAGCCAATTCGGGTTGTAGCGGACGCCGAGACCGAAGCGCCCGAAGAGGAGAACCGCCGTGGCGGCCAGCGCCACATCGAACAGGCCGACGAGGGCGAAGCCGCCGAGCCAGGCGGCGCGCGGGGCCGGGGCCAGGAACAATCCGGCCAACGTCCCCTTGGTCCGCTCGTTGTCCAAAATCTCGCCGACGAAAAAGTTCATGTTGAAGACGAAGGCGTTCCCGGCGAGGGCGACGACGACATAACTCAGCAGTTCCGGTCGGGCGCGGTAGACGAGCGCCGCGATCGAAACCTCGAAGACGGGTCGGAGGGCCACCAGCGCGATATACCCGGCGGTGCCGCGCCAGCGGAGGCGCTCTTGCAACAAGACCCACCACGATCCGGCGACGATCGCCAGCAGCGCCTTGACGCCCGCGGAGTTGCGGCGGCTAATAGAGGTCGAGGTCACCGGCACGCTTGGCAGCATATTCCACCCTCCGCAGACTCAGGAAACCGATCAGGCCATAGATGGACGCGACGCCGAGCGCCGTCAGGAGGCTCGGGGCGATCTCGCTCAGGCTTGCGCCGCGCAGGGCGCTCGACCGCAGGGCTTCGACGGCGTGACCGGCGGGGATGGCGTTCGAGATCGCGTGCAGCCAGCCCGGCAATTCGGCGCGCGGGACGAAGAACCCGGCGAGCAGATAGATCGGCGGCTGGAGGAAGTTCGCCAGCATATTCGCCCGCCGCGAGAGGATGAAGAGCCCCGCGAAGGCGAAGCCGGTCGCCAGGGAGACCAGGATCAGGGTTAGCACCGCGAGGGCCGGCGTGAACGGGTCGTGGGCGCTGAACCGCGCCCCGGTCAGCAGCCCCAGCACCAGCGTGCCGATGAATGACGGCGCGAGCCAGAGGAGCGAACCGAGCCCGTAGCCGACGATGACCGCCGCGCGGCTCGCCGGGGCCAGGAAGAGCGCCCCGATCGTGCCGCCGCTCCGCTCGTACTCCAGCGTGTAACCGCTCGACCAGATCGTGGAGGTCCAGGTGCCGAGCCCGATCATCCCCAGGGTGAGGAAGGCCGCCGCGTTGGTCCCATCGACAGCCTCTCGCCCGGAAGCGCGATAGGTCACGCTCCAGGTGACGAACGAAGCGAGCGCCGTCACCACCCACGGCAGCAACTCGATCGGATAGGCATACGAGGTCTTGACGTAACGCCGCGCCGTCGCCATGACCGTCGCCCACAGGTGGGCGGCAGGGCTGCGGTAGCTGACGGCGCGGGGGATAGGAGCGTCAATCATGGTTGCCTCTGGGGTTAAGTAGCCAGTAGTCAGTAGTCAGTAGTCAGTGAGGTTGGGCCGGGGTTGAGCTTGTTGCCGCATCCGCATAAATTCCTCTACCCCGCAATTTCACTGGCTACCGATGACTACCGACTACTGCCTACCGGCTACTCGCCATCACTCGAACGTCCGACCCGCGATCGCCAGGAACGCGTCTTCCAGCGTCGGCTCGACCACGCGAACGCCGCTGACCGTCGCGCCGTGACCGCGCAGCGCGGCCAGCGCCTCATCGAGGGTGGTGGCGGTATCGGTGCAGAGGATCGTTAATTCGCTGCCACCCGCGGCGTTCGTCTGATGGCTGACACCGCGCACGCCCGGCAGGAGCGCCAGTTGCTCGTTGATGACGGCGGTTTGCCCATTCAAGCCGCGCGCGGTGGTCACGATCACCCGCCGCTCCCCGGCCACCAGCGCCTTCAGCTCGGTCGGCGTCCCTTGCGCCACGATCAGGCCGTGATCGACGATCGCGATCTCGCGACAGAGCTGGTCGGCCTCGTGCATATCGTGGGTCGTCAGCAGGACGGTATGGTCGGGGACCAACGCCCCGATCGCCCGGCGCAGATCGACCGCCGAGGCCGGATCGAGCCCGATCGTCGGCTCGTCGAGGATGAGGATCGGCGGGTCGTGCAGGATCGCCTTCGCGAGGTGGAGGCGTTGTTTCATCCCGCGCGAGAAATGTTCCGTCCGCTCATCCGCCCGATCGTGCAGGTTCACCAACGCCAGCACCTCATCGATCCGCCGCGCGATCGAGGCCGGGGTCAGCCCGTAGAGCGCGCCGAAATAGCGCAAGTTGTCGCGCGCGGAGAGTTTGGCGTAGAGGCCGCGATCGCCGCCGAGGACCACGCCGAGCTGTCGGCGCACCTGTTGCTCATCGCGGATCACGTCGAATCCGCCGACCGTTGCGGTGCCCCTGCTGGGGATCAGGAGCGTGGAGAGGATTTTGATCGTCGTCGTCTTCCCCGCCCCGTTCGGGCCGAGCAGCCCGAAGATCGTCCCGCGCGGGACCACAAAGCTGACATCCTCCACGGCGATCGTTTCTCGCCGGATGCCGAACGGCCTGCGACCGGATTGATAGACGCGGCGGAGGTGCGCGGCCACGATCGCGTTGTCGCCCTGCGTCCATCGTCGGTCCCTTTCCTGATCGTGGCTGCGGTCGTTTGCGTTCATCGGCTGCCTTCCTCATGCGAGCGATTAAGCTGCGGTGAGCTGTCCTCGATCATGAGCTATGGGCGAGATGTTTCACCGCCGCGCGCTGGATAGTTGGCAAGGTATGATCGGGGGCGACCCAGACGGCGAGGGCCAGCAGCCGTTCCGCCAAGGCCACTCGCATCGTTGGCTCGGCGGGGAGTTCCTGGCGTTGTGCCCACCGCTCCGCCGCCGCCTCCAGGCGCTGATTGCGCTCGCGCGCCGCGTATTCGGCGAGCAGGATACCGTGATAGTGATCCATTATCTGTTCCTCCTGGTCATTCCCGCGTCGTTCAAGGGTGCGTGCGGGGTGTGACGAGCCAAGGGTGAACCTCTTGGTGTCCCGCGCGTTGCTGCTTGCTGTTTTTGGGGTTGGTTAGCGGTCGGGCCAGCCGTCGTGGTGCAGCTGCATGATCTTGGCGGGGGCGAGATCGAGCATCCCGAGGGCCTGGATTTCGGCGATGTAATCGGCATCGACGCCCATCTCGTACAGCTGAATCAGCTGCTCGACATCGAGATCGACGAGCCCCGCCGCGCGGAGTTTGGCGATGTAGTCGGCCTTGATCCCCTCCGAGTAGAGGCGGATGAGTTCTTCCGTGGAGAGGTTGCCCATCCCGGCATTGCGGAGCGCCGCGACGTAGTCGGCTTTGACCCCCTCGCAGTAGAGGCGGATGGTTTCTTCGATGGAGGGGGTATCGAGCCCGGACTCACGGAGGGCCGCGACGTAATCGCCTTTGACGCCCTCGGAATACAAGCGGATCGCTTCTTCTACGGTGAGATTCGCGAAGCCCCCCGCCCGTAACTTGGACACGTATTTCGGCTCGACCCCCTCGCTCTTGAGCCGGATCGCCTCGTCTATGGTGAGGTCATCGAAACCGCTTGCGCGCATCCCGGCGGCATATTTCGGCTCGACCCCTTCCTCTTTGAGTTGGATGAGGGCGTGGGCATCGAGCGGTTCATCGAAGGCCGCGCGCATCCCGCTGATATAGTCGGCCTTGATCCCATGCTCTTTCAGCTCGGTCAGCTGATGGATCGTGAAGCGCGTGGCTTGGGGGGCGGATTTGTGCGGGAGCGTGGCGAAGGGATCGTCCCAGTCGGCTGTCGCCAGCGTCGGGCGATCTGGCCCTGTCGGTGCTGCGGTATGGTCGAGCGCGGCGAGCAGGGCATCGGCTTCTTCGACGGTTAACTGCCCCTCGGACAGCATCTGCAGGACGTGCAGTGCCTCGGTCGTCATCGCGTTCCTCCTTCATGTCGCCTTCACGTTGCCTTCAGCGGCGCTTACGGACGGTGATAGCGGGGCTATTCGCTCGCGTTCGCGCTCTCCATCAAGCGCAGGGCGTCCTTCGGGCCGATCTCTTTCCGTTCGAGTCGCTGGAGGATATCGCGGCGGCGCTCCTCGCTGGCCGCGATCCGGCGCAGTTCGGAGGCTTCATCGCCCGATTCGAAGCCGAGCGCGCGGACCACGTCGTTGAGGCGCGCGACGACGGTGGGGTAGGAGATGTCCAGCGCCACCTCGACATCCTTGATCTTGCCCTTGCAGCGGATGAATGTCTCGATGAAGTGCCACTGGGGCTGATTGAGGTTCGCGAAACGCCCCTGGCTGAACTGGCCCGCCATCGTCGTCGCGCAGTTGGTGCAGCGGACGCCGGTGATCGCGAGTTCGCCACTACAGACCGGGCACTGCGTGGGCAGCGGGTACAACTTCTGATCTGGCATCATTGTTCTCCTCAAGTTTCGGCTTTACTTTGTCAATCCCCGCCTCTACTTAGAGAATACCATAGGAAATCTCATTGTCAATAGCTCAATTGAGAAAATTAATAGACATGTTGATTTTCTGTAAATGTTTGTGGGTTGCGCGGCGTATGGCCCTCTCCGCATACCGGGACGACCGGATAGGTCCGGTTGAATGCTGCGGCTGTAGATAGGGCTCATACCTGGGTATTACCGGTGAGAGCGCTTCGGGCGTCCATCATACGCCGGTGTCTATCGCGCAATACAGCGAAGCCCCGGCGCACTGTGGTGCCGGGGCTTCTGGTTGGTGTGCTGCGACTCAGCGGGTGGGAATCGTTTGGCCCCGCGTTGCATGGCCTGACGCCCCGGGTATGTCGACGCCCTGTGCTGCGGTTGCGCGCTCGTCGCGCCGGGTGAGTAGGCGCGGGTCAAATGCCGCCAAGGCCAATGTCGCGCCGCCGAGGAGCGCCGCGAGGCCGTTGAGGATCATCGCTCGGCCATGCAACCGGCCATAGGCGACCCGGGCCGGATCGTCTTTGGTAGTGGTCACGAACGAGGTCACGTGCGCCTGCGCGGCAGTCATGTCCGGGAGGAGCACGAAGTTGTTGTACAACGCGATCGCCAGCGCCACCGTCAGCATGATTCCCGCCGCGATCGTCAGCTTGCGGGGCGGCGCACCGAAGAAGAGGCGCGCGGCGATGAAGGCCAGCGCGATGGCGCTACAGATGACCTGCACCTGGAAAAAGCGCGGGAAGAGGTGGCCGAGCAGCCCCGCCGCCAGATCGCGATCGAGATCGGCGAAGACGATCGGGGTCGTGATGAACGTGAAGAAGACGACCGCCCCGCCCCACACGGCCAGGGCGAAGAGGAAGGCGAAGTTCGCAAGCATCCGACCGGTGGCGCGCATAGGTTCACCTCGCTGGTCTGTTCTGGTAGGGTCGCTCTCGTTGTCGTGTCCCCGACCTTCCGCGTATCGGAGAAGTTCTAGCGTGGGGGAAGGGAGATGATCTTACCCCCGGTTCGTATCCGCATGAATCGGATTCATCCTGCTGCAAGTCGGGACAATGCCTGGATGAATTGGATACTCTCCGCTCGTCACCCCCCCTCCCTGCATTGGGAGAGGGGGCAAGGCGTTGCAGGCTAGGAGGCTGCACCCGCAAGACTTCTTGGCGGGACGGACACTCAGCGACGGCTGACCGGCTGGGCGTCCAGCCCCATCACGTTGCCGGTTGCGCCCTCGCCGCGACTCTTGTCCTCGACCGCCGCCTCGTGCGCTGTTATGGCGGTGGCTTTGGAGCGCTGCGAGGGTCGCCGATCGGGGCGGATGCGGCGTCGGATGTTGGCC
>DATCMP010000515.1:0-10437 GCA_036563365.1 Thermomicrobiales bacterium | reverse complement strand
TCTAGTGCGAGGGAAGAGGAATGTCCGACCAATACAGTGTCCGTTATCTCGTTCGACGGTTGATCGGGCTGATGGGCGAGAGTCCGAGGATGACGGCGGTTGCCGCGGTGAGTATCTTCACCAGTATCGGCTTCTCACTGGCCTTGCCGTTGCTTATTCGCGCGTTGATCAATAACGGGGTCGCGGTTGGGGACATGCAGGTCGTGATTAGGCTCGGGATCGCGATCCTGCTCGTCTCCGCGTTCTCCGCGTTGTCGGCCTATGTCCGCGGCGTGACGACGCAGTGGGTCGGTGAGGCCGTTTCCTACAGCCTGCGTAATCGCCTTTTCCGCCATCTCGAAGGGCTGTCCTTCTCGTTCTACGACACCGCGCAGTCGGGCCAACTCCTCTCGATCCTCACCGAGGACATTCGCAATATCCGCCGCTTCTATTCGCCCGCCTTGCGTACGTTGCTGCAGACCGCTGTGCTGATCATCGGTAGCGCGGTGATCATGTTCACCCTCGACTGGATGCTCGCCCTGATCGCCGTGATCATGGTGCCGCTGCTCCTCACGGTGACGATCGTCTTCGCGAGCCGCGTGCGACCGCGTTATCTGCGTACGCAGCGCCAGTTCGGCGAGGCGATGTCGGTCGTACAAGAGAATCTCGCGGGTACGCGCCTGGTGCGCGCTTTCGGGCGAGAGAAGTTCGAGGAGGCGAAGTTCATCGCTTCCGGCGAGATCCTCTTCGAGCGGCAGGTCGAGTCGTCGCGGCTCTCCACCCTCGCCAATGCCAACATGCCGTTCATCACCGGCGTCGGCACGGTGCTGATCGTCGGCCTCGGTGCCTGGCAGGTGATCAACGGGAGGTTGCAGGTTGGTACGCTGTTGGCCTTCTACCTCTATCTCCAGCAGTTGACCGACCCGATCCGCCAGATCGGGCCGATCATGAACAACGTCGCGTTGGCCTTGGCCTCGACCGAGCGGGTCTACGAACTCCTCGCGCGACGTCCCCGGATCACCGCGCCCGAGAAGCCCTACACGCCGACCGCGGTGCGGGGCCATATCACCTTCCACGATGTCTCATTCGCCTATGCGCGCGGCGGGCGCGAGGTGCTGCACAACATCACGATCGATGCCCCGCCCGGCACGATCATCGGGTTCGTTGGCGCGACGGGCAGCGGCAAGACCAGCATCGTGCAACTGCTGGCGCGTTTCTATGATGTGAGCAAGGGCAGCGTCTCGATCGATGGCGTCGATGTGCGCGAGTGGGATTTGCCCACCCTGCGCGCCAATGTCGGGTTTGTGTTGCAAGAGACATTCCTTTTCTCCGATTCGATCCGCGACAACATCGCGTATGGTCGCCCGGATGCGCCACTGGAGCAGATCGTCGCGGCGGCGAAGGCGGCGAAGGCGCACGATTTCATCGCACAAATGCCACAGGGCTACGACACGGTCCTCGGCGAGCGTGGCGTCAATCTCTCCGGCGGGCAGAAGCAGCGCCTCTCGATTGCCCGCGCGCTCCTGCTCGATCCCCGGATCCTGGTCCTCGATGAAGCGACATCCAGCGTGGACATGGAAACGGAACGCGACATCCAGGCGGCCCTCGCCACGCTGATGGCGGGGCGCACGACGTTTATCATCGGGCAGCGCGTCAGCAGCGTCCTCAACGCCGATCAGATCTGTGTCCTCGCCGAGGGGCGGATCGTCGAGCGTGGCACCCATGCCGAGCTGGTGCTGCATGGCGGTATCTACCGGCAGACCTATGACTTGCAGACGCGCGACGCCGAGGTCGTGGAGCGGCTAGCGGCGGATGATTGACGGCGGATGCCCCGCTACCCTTAACCGGTTACCTCCAGCAAGACGTGCCTATCGCGGCGACGACCGGAAAGCGAGACGAGTTCGATGACCACTTCCCCCACCCCGGCGCAGCAAGTCCCCACCGCGCAACGGTATCAGTCGATCGATAATCGGGAGAATGATCTCGGTAGCGGGCTGAATCGCCAGAGTTTGCGGCGGCTTTTCGGTTATCTGCGACCCTACAAAGTCCAATCGCTGATCGCGCTCGTGGCGATCACGCTGCAGACACTCGGGGAACTGGCGCTGCCGTTCCTGCTCGGACTGATCATCGATGGCGCGACGACGGCGGCGCAGCGCTCCGGTGCCGATCGGCAAGCCGACATCCGCGCACTCTTCACCTCGATCGGCATCTTCCTGGCCTGCGTGGTCGGCGTCTTCTTCGCGCGCTGGACGCAGGGGGCCACGACGAACCGGATCGGCTATCGCGTCATCTTCGACCTCCGCTTCGCCCTCTTTCAGCATATGCAGCTGATCGGCCTGCGGACCTTCGACCGGCTCGGCGTTGGTCGCCTGATCTCGCGGATCCAGAGTGACGTGTCGGTGCTGCAAGATTTGCTGACCGATGGGATCATCGGCCTCTTTGCCGACATGATGGTCCTCATCGGTATCATCATCGCGATGGTCCTGCTCGACCGGGAGTTGGCCCTGCTGACCTTCGCGATCATGCCGGTCATGATCGGGATCGTCCTCGTCTGGCGGCGCTACGCGATCCCGGTCTATCGCACCTTGCGCGTCGCGACGAGTCTGCTGACCGGTTATTCGGCGGAGAGTATCAGCGGGATGCGGGTTATCCAGTCGTTCCGGCGCGAGTTGGAAAACTTCGAGCGTTTCGAGCGGCTGAACAGCAACGTGTATGGCACGAATACCCTGGCAATCCGTCTGAACTCCGCCCTGGCCCCGGCGGTCGAACTCCTCAGCGGCACCGCCACGGTGATCATCCTCGTCGTCGGCGGTCAGCGCGCGATCGAGGGCGGTCTGACGATCGGCGCATTGACCGCCTTCATCGGCTATATCAACCGTTTTTTCAGCCCGGTGCGGACCCTTTCCGAGCGCTACAACTCGCTGCAATCGGCGACCGTTGCCGCCGAGCGGATCTTCGAGGTGCTCGATGAAGATGTGGAGATCGTTGACAAGCCCGGTGTCCGCGACCTGCCGCAGATCAACGGCGAGGTCGCTTTTGAAGGGGTCACCTTCGGCTACACCGATCGCCCGGTGATCAACGATCTCAACCTGACGATCAAGCCGGGCATGACCGTCGCCTTCGTCGGCCCGACCGGCGCGGGCAAGTCGAGCATCATCAACCTGGTGCCGCGCTTCTACGACGTCTGGGAAGGGCGGGTCGCGATCGACGGCCACGATGTGCGCGATGTGACGCTGGCCTCGTTGCGCCGCCAGTTCGGCATCGTCTTGCAGGATACGTTCCTCTTCTCGATGACGATCGGCGAGAATATCCGCTACGGGCGGCTCGAAGCGACCGATGCCGAGGTCGAGGAGGCGGCTCGGGCTGTAGGAATCCATGACTTCATCGCCGCGCTCCCAGCGGGTTACGCCACGAAGGTCGGCGAACGGGGCAGCGGCTTGAGCGTCGGTCAGCGCCAGTTGATCGCCTTCGCGCGTGTGATGGTCGCCAATCCCCGGATCGTTGTCCTCGATGAGGCGACGAGCAGCGTCGATACGCGCACCGAGCAGATCGTGCAGGCGGCGTTGCGCCGTACCTTGCAAGGGCGCACCGCCCTGGTGATCGCCCACCGCCTCTCCACGATCATCGAGGCCGATCTGATTGCGGTGATCGACGCCGGGCGGATCGTGGAGCAAGGTCGCCATGCCGAACTGCTCGCCCGGCGTGGGGCCTACTATCGCTTGTACACCGCCGCTCAATTGCGCGAAAAAACGACGCTCGCCGAATAGCAGCGGTGCCCATGCGGCCCACAATAAAGATCACAGCTATTTGTTATCAATTTGACAATGATGTGCTACTATGCTCACTATCAGACAAGTGATAGCTACTCGCGGTGGTGTCTCCGCTGAAGCGGTAGGGAAGCCGGGGTGAGTCATGGAGCGCCGGATAGAAGAGCGGCTGGTCTACGGGATCGTGCGCGCGGAGCATGAGTTGCGCGTCGTGCTCGATAATGCCCTGCGCGAATTGGGCGTGACGTTGACGCAGTGGACCGTCCTCTCCTTCCTCCTGCGCGAGCCGGGTTTGTCGGCTGCCGATCTCGCCCGCCGCAGCTTCATTTCGCAGCAAGGGGTCGCGGGGATCCTGTCGCGCCTCGAACGCGCGGGGCTGGTTGCGCGGACGCCGCACCCGACCCATGGGCGGATCGTCGAAGTCACGGTCACGTCAGCCGGGCGCGCCCTCGCCGATTACTGCGATGAACAGGTGAATGCCCTGGAGGCGCGATTGCACGGAGCCCTCGGCGAGGTTGGTCAGGCGCAATTCATCGTCGAACTGGCGCGCTGCCGCACGGTGTTCCGCGAGTTCGGCGCGAGCGGCGATGGTCGGATACCGGAGCTTTCATCAACCGAGCGGTAGGATCGCCCGCGCCCCTGCGAACAAGGGCGCGGGCTCTCGCTTCCCTGCGCCGACGAATCGTTGCCCTCAGCTATGGGTGTCACCCGGCGCGATGAGGGCGCTGCGGTAGAGCGCGTTGAAGAGGAGCCGATAGGTGCCGCGCGTCTGGGCGCGGAAGTGGGGGCGGAACCCGAAGAGGATCGCCCGCCCGCGCCCGACCGGCACCTCGACGATCGCCGCCTTGCCGGCGATATGCTGCGGGCCGAGAACCCAGCCGCTGAGGAGCGGGCTGCTGAGCGGGTAGCGCGCCACGACTTCCGGCTGCTCATGATCGCTCGGTGGCGTGCCGAGATCGAACGCGGGGCCGTTCAGGTAGAGGGCCGCCACGTCGCGCTCGAAACCCCAGCCGAGCGGGTGCGCCGGATCGACAATGATGCGGAAGAGCGCGCCGGGCGCGTAGAATTGTTCCGCCTTCAGGCCAGCGAGCGCGTTGGTTACCGGCAGATAGAGGCGTTCGATCGCCAACTCGCAGGCGGCGTCGAGCGCGATTAATGTCCCGCCTTCCTCGACAAAGCGGCGCAGGTTCGCCGCGCCGCCCTCGCCGATCCCGCCGCTCCACTCGGGCGGGTATTCGCGGGCGCTGTTCCCCTCCAAGATCTCTTTGGCTCCTTGATGGGCCAGGACGATGCAATCGAACCGCTCGGCGAGGCCACCTTGCCGAATATCGGCGTCGCGCACCGTGACGAAAGCGAAGTCGTACCGTTCGAGGACGAAACGTGCCCAGCCCTCATCCATCGCATTCGGGCGATACGAGCGGTAGAGCCCGATTCGTGGCTGGCGCAACTGCAGGACGGCGCGTGGTGTCGTGTCATCGGCGAGGAACGTGAGCGGCAAGCCGTGTGCCTGCGCGATTTCGGCGAGCCTGTCGGGCGCGAAGCCGCGCAGCACGTAGGTGCCAGGCACCCATTCGACATTGTCCAATGTCCATCCCTCGGTCAGCCGGGAGACTTCGCCGCCCTGCTCTGCGGATTCGTTGAGTAGGGCGTTGATCGCGCGGGCACTGGCGTTCGCCTCCGCGCCGAGCAGCGCGACGCGCGATTGCTGACCGCGAATCCGCGCCGGGGGCCTCCTTAGTTCGCTGGGGGCGACGCGCAGGAGATCGGCTCCGAATGGGTGATCGATCTGGGCCGTCTCGACGCCGAATTGCAGGCCGAGGGTCTGCGCGGTGATGTCGTACGGGGGTTTCGGCGGGCCGCCCGGATAGAGGCGGAGGTCGGGATAGGTCTGTAATTCCAGCAGGGTCTTGGCGAACGCGCCGTACGGCTGGGCCAGCCGGATCACGTAGGTGCCGACCTCGTAACGGACGCCAGCGGCGGTGAAGGGCGCGGTCGCGCGGTCGATTTCCACGCCGCCGAGTTGGAGCGCACTCAGCATCTCGATCGTCGCGCCGGGATCGCGCCCCCCGCCGGGGATGACGAAGGCGTAGGGGCTGCTCCGCTCGACCGCCGCCTTGTGGACGAGGTAGAAGTTGCGTAACCAGCGCTCGCGCCCCTGCGCCGCATTGTTCAACAGTGCGTAGGTGGCGATCCGCTCGTAGGCGACGATATCGGCGATCGTCCATTCGCCACCGGCCCACGGCAGGGGATGATTGGCGGTGGCGGTGCGCGGATTGAAGCCCCGCGCCTCGCGCAACGTCTCTTTCGGGATCGTCACGGGTGTGCAAATCTTGCAGGAGGCCGCCTCGCTGAGGATCCGCACGCCACCGTGATAGTGCTGGTAAGCACGGGAGGGAGAAAATGCATCGAAGATGATCGCCGTGGCGACCCCCTCCTTGCCGGCAGCGGTCAGGTCGGAGACCATCGCGTAGCCAAGTTGGTTGATCTCCTGCTGCAAGATTGGATCGACATTCGGGTCGTAGGGGTCGATGTAGGGCGGCACGAAGAAGCGCGCCCCTTCGCCGCCCATCTGGTGCTGATCGAAGACGATCTGCGGATGCCAGCGATTGTGGATCCCCGCGATCGCGTGGCGCGTCTCGACCTGGGTGAACATAAACCAGTCGCGGTTGTTATCGTGGCCGGTGTAGGTGTGGTAGAGGGTCGGCGGCGCGGTCCCCTCGTGCGGCGTCCCGAGGGTCTGCTGGTACCACTCGTAGACGAGTTGCCAGCCATCGGGGTTGAGCGAGGGGACGAGCAGCAGGATGACATTGTCGAGGATCGACCGTGTCTGCTCATCATCGCCGGTCGCCAGTTCGTGCGCCAGGCTCAGCGCCATCAGCGTCGAACCGACCTCCGTCGAGTGGATCGAGCAGGTGAGGAGGACGATCGCCTTGCCTTCCTGGATGAAAGCCTCGGCCTCCGCCAGCGTGGTAATCCGGGGATCGGCGAGGCGACGTTGAATCTCGCGGTAGCGCTCCAGGTCGGCCAGGACTTCCGGTGCGGCGATCGTTGCCAGCACGAACGGCTGCCCCTCGGTCGCCGGGCCGAGTTCATCGAACCGCACGCGGTCGCTGCCGGCGGCGAGTTCGCGGAAATAGTCCGTGACCTGCGGCCAGGAGGGGAGCTTCCGCGCCTCGCCTGGAACATAGCCCAGCACTTCCTCCGGGGAGCGGATCGTGGCATGCGTGCCATTTTGTCCGGGCATGTGAGCTCCTCGAATCGTTTCAAGCTCGGGAGAGGTCTATCTCCCTCATCACGCCAACGGCCCCGTCATGATCGCTTCGACCTTCTCGCCGACCTCAAACGGCTCACGGCGCGCGGGAAGGGCGAGCAGGGCGTTCGCGCCGACCATCGACGCGAGGCGTGAGGAGGCTTGCGCCCCGGTGGTCGTGGCGATGAGGCGACCGTTTGGGCTCTGGCTGATGATCGCGCGTTGGAACTCGGGGCGGTCGCCAGGGGTGATCGTGTGGGTTAGCTCGACGGTGAGCCGCGGGCGTACCGGTTGACGATGGCCCGCGAGCTTCAGCAGGGCGGGACGCACGAAGATCTCGAAGCCGACCAGTGCCGATACCGGGTTACCGGGCAGGCCGAAGATCAGCGTCTCGTCGGCGGTCGTGGCGAAGTGGAGCGGCTTGCCGGGCTTCATGAAGAGCCGCCCGAAGTGGACCTTTGCCAGTTCATCGAGCAGCCCTTTGACCAAATCGAGTTGCCCCATCGAGACCCCGCCGGAAGTGATCAGCACATCGGCCACGGCGAGGGCGTCGAGCAGCGTGGCGCGCGTCGCCGCTTTTTCGTCTGGCGCGATCGTCGAGCGCACCGTCGGCAGCCGCATCTCGGCCAGCGCGACCCCGAGCGCGTAACGATTTGCGTCGCGGATCTGCCCCGGCCCGGGCGTCTCCCAGGGCTCGACCAACTCATCGCCGGTGCTGAGGACGGCGACGCGCGGGCGTGGGTGGACCAGCGGCTCCGCGATCCCGAGGCTGGCGAGCAGTCCCATCTCGCCGGGTCCGATGATCGTGCCTGCCGCGAGCACCTGTTGCCCGCGCGCCATATCGACGCCGATCGGGCGGATATTCTCGCCGACCTTGATCGCCTCCTGCTGGATCTCGACCCGGCCGGTCCCCTCGGCGGTTCGCTCGACCATCACCACCGCGTCGGCACCGCTCGGCACCGGCGAACCGGTGGTGATCCGCGCGACTGTGCCCCGGCGGACGGTGAGCCCGGCCATATATCCGGCCAACTGTTCGCCGATTAATTCGCGCCAGCCCGCGCCGTCGGCCGCGATCACCGCATAGCCATCCATCGTCGCGGCGGGGAAGGGCGGGATGTCTTCGGCGGCGACGACCGCCTCGGCCAGGACGAGTCCGCCCGCGTCGCTCAGCGGTACGTGAACCGGCGTGAGGACGGGCGTTGCGTCGAGGACACGTCGCAGCGCCTCCTCGACGGTGATGCTATCGGTAGGGACGGGTAGCACACTCATTGCTGCTCCTGCGCTGGTATTGCACCGCTTGATCTGCCGGGGCTGCGGGCGTCTCCTGTGCCTAGACCCTAGGAACATCATAGCACGCAGGGGTGGGCTCACCGCGCGTTCAGGCGGGGAACCACAGCGGTGCAGAACGTACGGGGACGAAAGGGGAGAAGGAGGTTTCACCGTAGCGGCCTGGAGGCACGGAAGGTGGTATCAGGGGGATAGGGAAACGGGTCGGCGCGCAGCGGCGAGTAGTCCAGGTGGGGTGTCGAAGGGCGGCATATCCGGTGGTTGGGTGTTGCTCAGGCCGAGGGACTGGCAGTGCAAACGCGGCGGCGAAGCGGTGGCAAACAAGTTGCGCGATATGAGGGCAATCCGAAGCGCAATATAGTCGCTAGCATCTGGATTTATCGGTTCTAGCAAGAATCGTGCCATAATAATGCGCTCGGCGTGGTTTGGCGCTATACTCAGTGGTGCATGGTGGCGTGGGCGCTCTACGCTTGACCGTAACGAACGTTCATCTGAAGTGTAGTGACGCGCGACGAGAAGGAATGACGCAGATGAGTATGCGGATGGATGCCGGCATGGACATGTCCGCCGAGATGCGGGCCTGGGTTTCGCCGAGCTTGATCGAGGCAAACTATATCCTGAGCCTGTCGCGGCAGGAGTTGCAGGAGGTCATCCGCGAGGAGATGCTCGCCAACCCCGCCCTGGAGATGGATGACAAGGAAATTTGCCCCCTTTGCGGTGGCGTGGTGGATGGGCCATTCTGCCCCGTCTGCCTGACCAATCAGCAGCAAGAACGCCAGGAGACGAGCTACGAAGATCATCCCGAGATCCTGACGCAGCAGACGGCGAACGGGATCGCGGAGGATGATTTCGATCCCCTCACCTTGATCGCTTCGGAAGCCAGCCTGCCGGAACAGATCCTCTCCGATGTACGGACCCTGCTCGATGAGACCGAGGTGCCAATCGCCGAATATCTGGTGGAGAGCCTCGATGAGCGCGGGTACCTCTCGATCTCCCTCGCCGCCGTGGCGAACGTCTTCGGCATCACCGAGGGGGAAGTCGAAGAAATCCTGATGCTGATTCAGCAGATCGCGCCGGTCGGCGTCGCGGCGCGCGACATGCGCGAATGCCTGATGTTGCAGCTCGAATATCTGCGCCGCAATGGGGCGGATGTGCCGGTCGCGGTCCAACAGATCGTCGATGGGCACCTGGAAGATCTCGGCACCCATAAATATGGCTACATCGCCGGTGAGTTGAATATCACGACGGAAGAGGTCGAAGGGGCGCGCGACTTCATCCGCAGCCAGTTGAGCCCCTTCCCGTTGCAAAGCCAGGAAGCCCGCTCCTGGAAGAGCCCGAACAGCGCGCCGTATGTCGCGCCGGATGTGGTTATCTCGCTGCACGAGGGTGAGTTCCTGGTCGAGGTGGTGGAAGCGCGACATTTCTATCTGCGGATGAGTTCGCTCTACGAGCAGATCGCGATGTCGATCTCGCAGAAAGGCTCGGAGCCGAACGTCAGCGACGCCGACAAGAAGCATGTGCGCGACTTCACCGGGCGGGCGAAGGTCTTCATCGCCAATATCCAGCAGCGCCGCGAGACGTTGCGGAAGATCGCGCTCTGCCTCGTCGATTTGCAAGAAGATTTCTTGCGCGGCGGCGTGCGCGAACTGCGCCCCCTGACCCGCGCGATCGTTGCCCAGCAGGTCGGGGTCCACGAGTCGACCGTCAGCCGCGCCACCGCGAACAAGTATGTGATGTTGCCGACCCGCAAAGTCATCCCGTTCAGCGACTTCTTCACCCCCTCGCTCTCGATCAAGGATGTGATCCGCGAGATGGTCGTCAAGGAGCGGGCCAAGGGACAGCCCCTGACCGACCGCGAGATTTGCAGCCGCCTGTTGCAGCAGGGTATCCGGATCGCCCGCCGCACGGTGGCGAAATACCGCGCGGAATTGGGGATTTTGCCGTCCACCATGCGCTGATACGCGCCGCGCTCAGCAGCGGCGTGCTTCACACTTCCCACAGTGACTCAGCAAAGGCCGGTGTGGAATTTCCACACCGGCCTTTGTTTCAGCTAGTTGTTCGTCGTGGTCGGTGGTGTTACGGGAGGGGGCTGGCCATCGGTGACGCGCTCGGGCTGGCCGAAGGCGAGGCCGACGGTGCCGGGCTGGCGAAGAT
>DATCMP010000505.1:0-6432 GCA_036563365.1 Thermomicrobiales bacterium | reverse complement strand
GCCCTTCCTACTCGTGCTCGTCCTCGTCGCTTGCGCCCGGAGTCCAAACGCCACCGCGCCAACGAGCGCCCCCGCTGCGCCAGCTGGCACCGCCGTCACTTCACGCACCCCTACCGGCCCACCGGCAACCTCCCAGCTGCTGCCCCCCGCCGCCTCGACAGCAACATCGGTACGCGGAACACCGGCGCAACGTACCACCGCAGCGACACCACCGGCGGACAACCGCGGTTGCCCTCCCGGGATCGATCTTCTCGGCTACTCGGATACGCTCGACAAAACAACGTTCGCGGGCAACGCGATCGGCGGTCTATCCGCGCTGGTCTACGATCCCGCGCACGATCGGTATTACAGCCTCGTCGATAACCAGGGCGATACCCCGGCACGGTTCTATACCCTGCGACTACCGCTCGATGGCGGCAGACTCGGCACGCCAGAAACGATCGCGGTGACGATCCTGCGCCGCCCCGATGGCGAGCCCTATACCGGACGAACCCTCGATGGCGAGGGGATGGCGCTCCTACCCGACGGTGATCTGCTGATCGCGTCGGAAACCGAGCCGAGTATCCGCCGCTTCGCACCGGACGGGCGACAACGCGGGCAACTCCCGGTGCCGCCGCGCTTCCTCGTCAAGCCCAACGGCGAGGCCGGCGAGAACCTGACCTTCGAGAGTTTAGCCCTCGCACCGGACGGGCTCACCCTCTACACCGCCGTCGAAGGGCCGCTCGGCCCCGATGGCTTCGCGACGCCGGTACGCGCGCGGTTGCGCTTGCTCCGTTACACCGCCAACCCAACCTACCAACCGACGGCACAGTTCTTCTATCTCACCGAGACGGCGCAAGGGCTGTCGGAGATCGCCGCGCTCGGGCCGGACGAGTTGCTGACGCTTGAGCGCGGCTTCATCCCCGGCCTCGGCAACACAATCCGGCTCTTCCGCGTCTCCCTCACCGGAGCCACCGATGTCACCGCACGCCCTAGCCTCGCCGACCCCGCCCTGACGCCGGTGCCGAAAACGCTGTTGCTCGATCTCGGCCTTTGCACGCCTGGCACGGCACGGCATCCCGGCAAGCAGTCGAACCCGCTTCTCGACAATATCGAGAGCGTCGCGCTCGGCCCGCTGCTGCCCGACGGTCGCCAAACCCTCCTCTTGCAGAGCGACGACAACTTCGCTGCCGATCAGGTCACCCGGTTCTATGCGCTTGCATTTCGGCCTAAGGCATTTTTTCTGACACCGTCCCGGCCTAATCGACGTAGATATTCCTACGCCCGCAGCGCGGGAGGCAATTGGTTTAGTCCTGCGGAGTATCGAGAAAAATGGAGCAGCAACCGGAGCAGCGCGCCACCGACGGCGTGCGCCGCAAGAAATATAACGGCATGGCGCTCGGCATCGCGCTCGGCGTCGTATTTGGGATGACGCTTGGTAATATCGGCGTCGGGCTGGCACTCGGCGTCGCATTAGGGGCGGCATTCGACGAAAAGCAAGCAATCCATGACACGAGCGTCACGGGCAGCCAACCGGAGTGACGGCGCGTAAAGCAGCCCGTGGCACAACCGACAATCGCCGGAGCGCCCAGGGTGTCATCCCCACTACCAGCGAGCCGCGCCAGGTTCGCCGCGGGCGGCGGGCGGGACAGCACAACGTCGCCCCATCCTCCCGATACCTGTCCTGACAACCCACGAAGTGCTACCCTACACACGCGCCCGCCAGATGGTTGGGCACGTGTGGAGTATCCGGCGGTCCGCTGCGGCGTGTACGGGAAGGTTCCGCCCAAGCGACCGCCCCCAATACGGTGAAAGATGTACGATGCGCTGATGCTCGCCGCGATCGTCGATGAGTTGAACGATCGGGTGCTCGATGGCAAGGTCCAGCGAGTATTGCTCCTCGATCCGCTCTCGATCGGGCTGCAGATCTATTCGTCCAGCGGACGGCACCAACTCCTGGTCAGCGCCGGGTCGAGCGACGCCCGGATGCACCTCGTCGGCGAGGGCGAAAGCGGCGGCAGGCTCACCGGCGACGCCACGCGAGTGACGCCGCTGCTGCTGCTGCTTCGCAAATATGTGCGCGGCGCGCGGCTCGTCCGCATCTACCAGGAGTCGCCCCTCGAACGGGTCGCCTTCCTGCGCTTCGCCAAATTCATCCCGCATGATCTCGCCTACGTCGAGCCGGAGAGCGCTGACGACGGGGCCGACGATGACGACATCGCGCTCGATGGCGATCTGGTCGAGACGACCCTGGCGGTCGAGATCATGGGACGACACAGTAACCTGATCCTGACCGGTAGCGACGGCCTGATCATGGACAGCGCCAAGCGCATCCCAGCACGGATCAGCCGGGTGCGCCAGATCTTGCCCAAGTTACCCTACGAGCCGGTCCCGCCGCAGGACAAGGCGGATCCGCGCACGTTCAGCGTCGAGGCGCTACGCGCGCTGTTGGCCGAGAATCCGAACGCGCAGTTGCAACAACTCCTGGTCGGCGCGTTACGCGGCGTCAGCCCGCAGACCGCGCGTGAGCTCGCCTTTCGCGCGACCGGCTCGGCGCGTACCAAGGCGCTGGCGGCATCCGAGCGCCTGGCGGCGGTGCATCAGGCGCTCGACGAGATCTATGCGCCCCTCCGCACCGGGGCGTGGCTCCCATCCCTGTACCTCCGCGACCCGGAGGCGGGATCGGCCGAGAACGACGGGAACGCAACGCTCGCTGCAACGCCGGGGTCGCTCCCCGACAACCTCCCCGCGACGATCCCGGTGGCCTTCTCGCCGTTCCCGCTTTTCCACCTGCGCGAGTTGCACGAGGAGCGCCTGACGAGCCCATCGGCGCTGGTGGAACGGTACTTCGGGGCCACGGCGCGCGTGCAGGCGCACGGGCAGCGCAAGGAGGCGCTGGCGGCGATCATCAACGGCGAGCGAACCCGCCTCACCGCGCGTGAGCATGGCCTGCAAGTGGAGGCGCAGCGCGCGGAGGAGGCGGAGCGCTGGCGGCGCTGGGGTGAGGCGATCTATGCCTATGCCTGGTCGCTGGAGCCGGGGCAACGCGAACTGATCGCCGACGACCTCGTGGTGCCGCTCGAATCGGGGCGCACGCCGAGCGAGAACGCGCAAGACTACTTCGAGCGCTATCGCAAGGCGCAGAGCGCCGCCGCCAATCTCCCCGCCCTCCTCGACGAGGTCCGTAACGGCCTCGCCTATCTCGATCAACTCCTGACCCTCCTCCACCTCGCCGAGCGTTACGAGCAGATCGCGGCGATCGACCGCGAATGGCAGGAGTGGCGGATGCAGCGCCAGCGCCCGGCGCACGATACCGAGGGCCAGGGGCGTAAGGGGCAACAGAAGAAGGGCGGCAAGGGGAAAGGCCCCGGCCCCGGCAAACCGCAGACGCTGCGCGCGCGCGGTGGACACCAAATCTTCATCGGCCACACGAGCGCACAAAATGACGCCGTCACCTTCGACATCGGTGGGCCGGACGATAGCTGGCTGCACAGCCGGGGTGTGCCGGGCTCCCACGTCATCGTTAAGTGGTCCGGCGGGCGCGAGGATGAGGCGATCTTACAAGCCGCCGCCGAACTCGCCGCCTACTACAGCGGCGGGCGCGAGTCCGGTCGCGTTGAGGTCGATCACGCCGCGCGGCGCGACGTACGGAAGATTCGGGGTGCCGGGCCGGGGATGGTCACCTACCGCAACGAGCACACCGTGCGCGTCGCCCCGCGCAGCGAAGACGAGTTGCGGCGCGTGGGGCTGATTGAATAGGGAAGAGCCCGTAGTCGGTAGTCGGTAGTCCGTAGTCGGGGTCCGCTGCTGGCACGATGCCTTCAACAGCACCGCTCAGCCACTACGGACTACGGACTACCGACTCTTCGCCTACTCCCCTACGCCGTGGCCGGCTTGCGGCGACGCGCGAAGCGGGCGAGGATCAGGCCGAGTTCGAAGAGGAGATACATCGGTGCCCAGATGAGCAGCATACTCAGCGCGTCCGGCGTCGGGGTGATCACGGCGGCGGCGATCATCAGGCCAACCGCCGCATATTTGCGCGCGCGGCGCATCACATCGTAGGTGACGATGCCGAGTGCCGCGAGCAGAAACATGACGATCGGGAGTTGGAAGAAGATACCGGCCCAGAGCGAGAGGCTGGAGAAGAAGCCGAAGACGCTGCCGATGGCGATCAGATTATCGACCTTACCCGCGCTGAACCCTAGCAGGAAGTGATACATATTGGGGATCGCGATCAACGAGGCGAAGAGGACGCCGCCGACGAAGAAAATCATCGCGAACGGCATCGTGGCGATGACATAGCGCCGCTCGGTCTTCGTCAAACCGGGAGCCAGGAACCGAATGACCTGATAGACCAACACCGGCATCGCAATCGCCACGCCGAGATACAGGGTAATCTTCAGGTAGGTGCTGACAAGATCGGTCGCCTCGGTCTGCACGAGCTTGGCATTCGGATCGGCCCGGATAACCACGCTACGGAAATATTCGATCACCCGACCGGCCAGGAAAAACCCGCCGATCATGCCGACCAAGATCGCGATGCACATCCGCACCAGTCGGTCGCGCAACTCCTTGAGGTGCTCGACCAGCGTCATCGGCTGGTCGTCGATCGACTCGTCGGGTTGTGGTGCGGGTGAACTGCTCCCGATCGGGGCCAGCGGGCCACCGCCATCCATGCCGTTCCCGTTCAGCGTCCAGTTGGCGGCGTGCTGATCCTGTTGGGTCGTGGCCATCTGTTCCAATCCTTTGCCACCCGACACCTACCGCTGCGATTCGCGCGGCGGGGTAGCTACTCGTCGGAGTCGCTTCTCTGTACCATTCCTGATGGCGAAGTATACCTGAAACAAAGGCGCGGGAACCGCCGCCCAATCGGCAGCATGTCATCCCCGCGCCCCCTGTTGCCCATCTGCTCGGAGCAAGGTAGCGTCCATCGCGCCCGGAGTCATCCTCCCGGAATGACAGCCCACCCCTCGCGCTAGCTCATGTGCTCGCTGATGTATTCCTGCGCCGTGCCGACCGTTGTCAGGGTGTTCGCATCCTCGTCGGAGATCTCGACGCCGAACTCTTCTTCCAACGCCATGATCAACTCGACCAGGTCGAGGGAATCAGCGTTCAGATCCTCGATGAAGTGCGCCTCAGGGGTGACGCGCTCCTCCTCAACGCCCAATTGTTCCGCGATGATCTTGCGAAGCTTGTCGTTAACTGCCCCAGTGTCCGCGGACATGCGCTCTCCTCCTGTGGTGCTTTCCCCCGGTACGCCATCCGGCCAACCCGGACAGCGCCCCTCGATAGTGCCGAAGTATAGCGGCTCAGCGCCTACGTGCAACAATACGCGTGGCGAGCGGGAAAAGTTCCGCCTCACCAATTACTACGCACCGCTATCGGCGTCGGGTCACCCGCGTCCGGTCATTGGGCATCCGGGCGCTGCTCGGCGACGACCGTGCCGAGCACACCGTTGACGAACCGCCCCGAGTTATCCCCGCCGAATCGTTTCGCCAGTTCGACCGCCTCGTTGATCGCCGCCTTCACCGGCACATCGCGCTCGACCAGCAATTCCCACAGCGCCATCCGCAGGACCGTCCGGTCAATCGCCGGCAACTGCGGCACCGGCCAGGTAGGGGCCGTCTTCGCGATGATCAGATCGAGCCGCTCGCGCTCATCTAGGACGCCGCGCACCAGACCCTCGATGAACTCGCGCGTGGCGGGCGGCATCTGCGAATTACCGAGGTAGCGCCCCAACACCTCGTCGGCGCTATGGGTCGCCGTGTCGATCTCGAAGAGCGCTTGCAGCGCGGTGATCCGCGCCTCATGCCGCCTGCCCGATGTTATTGTGCCTGATCCGCTGCTCATCGCCATCCTTATCGGCTATCCCGATCGCTCGAAGCGTCGCATATTCGCGCACACGCCTTGTGCAACGCCTATGCGCCGATCAATTGTAACACCGGCCACGCGCAGCGACAGGGAGCCACACGACCGACGTTCAGCCGCTCGCCCGCACATCATCGACATAGACGTTGATCTCGCCGACCGCCATACCGACCATATGCTCCAACGCCTCGCCGACCTCACGCTGGATCTGTCGCCCTAGCTCGAAGATATTGGCATCGGCCCGTGCGACGATCGCGATCTCGGCATTCACCGTGTCATCGGCCACCCGCACATGAACACCGTTCGGCGGCTGATGCTCGCCGAGCGCACGGCCGCGCAGCCGGTCGAACCGCGGATGCCGCGAGCACATCGCGGCCACGCCCGGCACGCCCATCGTGGAGCGCTCCACGATCTGTGCCAGCACCGCCGGGGCGATCAACACCTTGCCCGGCGACGACGCCAGCGGGGGACTGTCGGCTGAGCCCTGTTCGTTCATCACTCCTCCTTATTTAGTGGGCGAGTGGGCGAGTGGGCGAGTGGACCAGCAACGAGTACGGTATCGCGGGAAGGGATCGCCCTGCCTCG
>DATCMP010000502.1:0-27234 GCA_036563365.1 Thermomicrobiales bacterium | reverse complement strand
CGAGAGGAGGGCGATCAGCCCGATCTGCCCCAGGACAGTACGCCAGGTGCGCCCCTCATCCATCTCGCGCAGTACCACCGTCGGGCGCACGCTCGCCGCCTGGACGATCGGCAGCAGCCCGAAGATCAGCGCCGTCGCCAGCCCGACCGCGACCCCACCGAGCACGATCGCCGGTTCGACCTTGAAGGTGAGGATGAGCCGGAAGGCGCGCTCGAAGAGGACGCGAATGGCGGCCGCCACCCCGATGCCAATCAGCGCACCGAGGATACCGCCGAGGAGCCCGAGCAGCGCCGCTTCCAAACCAAAGAGGAGGAAGAGATCGCGCCGCTGGTAGCCGGTCGTCTTCAACATCGCGATCTCGACCCGCCGCCGCGCCAGCAGCACCTGCATCGTGTTGACGATCCCCACGCCGCCGATCAACAGCGCCAGCAAGCCAACGATGATCAGGAAACGATTGATCTGCTCGATGTTGTCCTTGAGTTGTTCCAATAAGCCATCCGCCGTCTGGACCTGCGCCCCCGTGAAGCGCGCCGCCGCCTGCTCCTTCGCCTCCTCCGCGCGCGCGGCATCCGGCGTGGTGGCGTAGACGGTCGAGTAGGCGATCGGGGTCGCCGCCGCCGCCCGGAAGGTATCGAGCGAGACGTACAGATTCTCACCCTGGCCGAGGGTCGCCTTCGGCTCGATCACCCCCGCGATCTTCACGTCGAACTGGCGGCTGTCCAGGCCCGCGGTGATCCGCACCGTTTGCCCGAGCGTGCCGCCGAGCGATGCCAGGAGATCGGTGGAGACGACCGCATTCCCCGGGATACGGAGCAGCGCGCGGAAATCGCCGCCCGCGCTGCTCGTCAAAGCGGGCTCGCCGGTGTATGGATAGACGGACGGATCGACCGCCAGGAATTGCACGTTGGCACGACCACCGCCCGGCTTCGGCAGTTGAATACCGTCCTCATAGGTCGAGGTATAGCTCGTGAGAATCCCCTTCGACCGGAGATCGTCGAAGTAGGCGAGCTCATTCTGCGCGAGCGGGTTGATCACTCGCACCGAGAGATCGCCGCCATTGATCGCCCGCGCGTTCCCGACGAGCGCATCTTTGATCATCCCGCCGACCAGTTGCAGGCCGACGATCGCCATCACCCCGACCGCGACGCAGATCAGGGCCAGCACCGTCCGCTGCCCACCGCGCACCAGCGACCGCGCCGGGTACTTGAGATACATGTTGGCTTTCACGTAATGCCTCCGGGATTAGTCGGTAGTCCGTAGTCCGTAGTCCGTAGTCCGTAGTTGGCAGTAGAGGCTTGCTGCTGGCGCATTGGCTTTACCTCTACCGCCCAGCCACTACCGACTGCCGACCGCTGCCGCTTTCTCTGCCGCTGCGGCTTCGGAGATCCCAACCTCTTCCGGTGTGCCATCGCCGACGACGCGGCCATCGTAGATGCGGATGACGCGCTCGGCGGCGGCGGCGACGCTCGGGTCATGGGTGGCGATGATGAAGGTGGTGCCGGTGCGTGCGCGGAGTTCCCGGATCAGTTCGAGGACGTTGGCGCTGTTCTTCGCGTCGAGGTTGCCGGTCGGCTCATCGGCGATCACGATCGCCGGGTCCGTGGCGAGGGCGCGGGCGATCGCCACGCGCTGCTGCTCGCCGCCGGAAAGCTGATTCGGGCGATGATCGAGCCGATGGCCGAGACCGACGAGTTCGAGCGCCTTCTGCGCCCGATCGGCGGGCGAACCGTCGTGTTTGCCGACGTAGAGCGGCACTTCGACATTCTCGCGCGCCGTGAGGGTCGGGATGAGATTGAACGCCTGGAAGATCATCCCGATCTTCTGATTGCGGATCTTCGCCAGTTGGGCCTCACTCATCGCGGTGATATCGACACCATCGACCAGCACCTGCCCACCGGTTGGCGAATCGAGCCCGGCGATGATCCCGAGGACGGTCGATTTACCGGACCCGGACGGCCCGATGATCGCCACGAACTCGCCGCGTTCGATCCGAAAATTAATCCCGTGGAGAATATCGATCCGCTCCCGCCCAAGCGGGAGGCTGCGCGTGATCGCGCGCGCCTCCAATGCGGCGGGCGCCCCGCTACCATTAACCCCGGTGGTACTCGCCGCGACCATCGTCCTCGCTCCTCCGCTCGCCGCAATCACGGCGCGGGCCTCGTTGCCCGCGCCATCGTGGTGATATACGCGCGTATTCCGCATTGGTGTCAGGTGTATTGCACGCCAATTCTCGGGCGATACCGATCACCTACTACAAGGATTAACTATACGCGCGGCTACACCCGCACGACAGTGCCAAAAGGCATAACTTTGGTCGGCCAAATACACTATGCCCCGCTCCGTACCGGAGCGGGGCATAGGCACAGGCGGGGTTGTGGAAAGGTTATTTCAGTTCGTAGCTGATCTGTACGCTGATCGTGATCGAGCCCTGGCCGGGCTCGATCGGCGTCGCCCCGGCAGCGGCGGAGGCTGGCGCGGCGTTACGATATTCCGGCGCACCAGCCGTCTCGGAGATCTGCATAACCCCGCCGAGGGTCATGCCGGTCAGTTGTGCGTACTGCTCGGCCTTCCGGCGTGCATCGGTGACGGCGGCCTCGCGGGCGCGGCGGTTCGCGTCGTCCTTATTCGCGGCATCGAAGCTGATCCCCGAGACACGATTCGCCCCCGCGTTGACCGCACCATCGATCGTCGGGCCGACATTCTTCAGATCGCGCACGACGACGCGGACGGCATTGACGATCCGGTAGCCGGTCAGCTTCTGATCCCTGTCGTATTGCGGCTGGATATTGTAGCCGGTCGTCTGGAGATCGTTCGCGGCGATATTGAGCGACTTCAGGCGATCGAGCACCGCCTGAGTGCGGGTGGCGTTGTCGGCCTGCGTCGCTGCCAGATCGGTGCCGCTCGACTCGACCCCGAAGGTAAGCGTCGCGAGGTCGGGGGTGATCGTCACCCGGCCTTCACCGGCCACACTAACGGTCCGCACACCGCCATCGCCCGTACCGGGCGTAGCAGCAGCCACCACGCCGCTCGACCCCGCGCCCTGTGCCAGCGGGCGCAGGGCGAAGGCGAGTGTCAGTGCTAACACCCCGGCCAGCGCGATCGTTGCGAGTGTCTTGAGCGACATAGCGTCCTCCTGTTTCCTTCCACGCTCTTCGCGGTTCACCTCTGCGTCAACCGCGTCTGGGGAGAATAATGCGCCGGTGAGAGGAAAGTTCCACGGCACACACCACATCCGTTTTGACGTCGGCGCGCAGCCCCGCGAGGTGCAAGCTCATCAGATGCTCGGCCCGAGCGCCCAGCACCACCCTCCCACCCGACCCTCCGTGCCAGCAGAGCGCGTCCGAGCCGCGCTATTTGCGTACCGCTTGTAAAGGGCAGTACCGATAGACTAGCATTCCCGCCGTGAAGCACCAGTTACGCCGCATCATCATCCCCCTGCTCGGCGCGATCCGCCGCCATCTGCACGCCCGCTACGGGCTGGCGCTGGTGGTGCTGGTGCCGTTGCTGATCTTCGCCGTTTATCAGGTACGGCTCGGGCAGACCGTCCATGTCGGTGTGCTGACCGACGACAAGCCGTATGTCGTGCGGATGAACGACCCGGAGAAAGCCGACTTCGGTCTCTACCGCTGGACGACCGGCGACAGCGCCATCCGCCTGCCGGGGCTCGGGCGAGGCCCGTATCGCCTTACCCTGACGATGGCCGGCAGCGCCAACCCGAATCCGCGCGTCGAAATCCTGGTCAACGGGATCTCGTTGCAACGGATCGATCTCGCACGCGGCCCCGCCGACTATCGACTCGATGTCCCGGCGATGGCGACGGCGAACGGCGATGTCATCGTGCAGTTCCGCAGCGAGGCGTTCCAACCGCGCGGCGACGCGCGCCAGCTCGGGGTCGTGCTGACGAAGGTGACCGTCGAGCCGATCGGCGATCCCGGTATCCTGCTGCCACCCGACACGACCGCCCTCCAGATCTGGGCGCTGGTCCTCCTCGCCTACCTGATCACCTGGATCGCCGGGTTCGGGCCGCAAGGCGCGGGGTCGGTCGGCGGCGCGGTCGCGCTCGGCGCGGCGGGCTTGCTGCTGGCGAATCGCCCCTGGTTGACGGTCTGGATCGCGACGGGCGGCCTGCTGCGCGCGGCGCTGACCGGCCTGGTCATCGCGATCCTCTTGCGGCTCATCGTGCCGCCGCTCTTCCGCTTGGCAGGGCTAACCCTCGGGCCGCGCGAGTTGCGGTGGCCGGTCTTGCTGGCGAGCCTGTTCTTCATCGCCCACTTCGGCGGCGACCTCCACCCGCACACCCGCATCGTCGATCTCTTCTTCCACGTCAACCGCTACACCCTCGTCAACCGCGACGGGCAACTCCTGCTGATGGTCGAGTCGCGCGAGTGGGGCACGCGGGAGACGGTCTACCCGCCGACCGCCTATCTCTTCATGCGCCCGCTGCGCCTCTTCATGCCCGACGTGATCAACACCGTCCTCTTCTTCATCGCCCTCGCCGAGGCGACCCGCCTCTGCCTCGTCTACCTCGTCGCGCGCAAGGCGACCGCCGACCCGCGCGCCGCCGCCTTCACCGCCGCCGTCTTCGGGATCGTGCCGATGGCCTACCTGCCGTTTTCCTGGGGGATCGCGACGAATGTCTTCGGCGCATGGTGTACCACGGCGATCTTCGCACTCCTCGTTCTCGGCTACGACACGCTCAGAAAGCCGCTGATCGCCACGCTGTTGACGCTCGCCGCCACCCTCGGGTTGCTCGCCCATCCCGGTGAATTTGTCCTCACCGCCGCGTCGCTCGGCGTCGCGATCGTCCTCTACGGGCTGTTCGCTCGCCCGCGTTTTCGCGGCTCCTGGCCGATCCTGATCGGGATAACGTTACTGGCGGGTGGGATCGCCTTCGCGCTCCTCTACCGGCTCGTCGCCGCCGACATGCTGGCGAAGGGGGCCGACACGATCACGCAAAAGCTCGGTGGGGGCGGTACGGGAACCGGCACCACTCCGGCGGGCTGGCGGGTCGGCGGGGCGATCGATGATCCGATCATCGGGCTCCAGGGGTATCGGGTCACCACCATCCCGGCGTTGATCCGCGGCGGGCTCATCGGCTACTGGCGCGAGGCATGGGGCTACTACTATCTCTGGCCGCCGATCTTCGCCCTCGCCGCCCTGCCGCTGATGCGCGGGACCAAAGCGTTCGCGCGGCTGCGCCTCACCAGCATCGTCTGGTGGATCGTCGCGGCCGTCTTCGCCCTGGCGGGCCTCCTCCTGAACGTCTATGTGCGCTACGCCTACTACCTCCTGCCGGTCATCGCGATCGGGGCGGGGATCGTGCTGGCGCGCTTGAGTCGCGCGGGACGTTGGGGGCAAGCAATCGTCACCATCCTGATCGTCGCCACGACCGCCGCCGGGCTCTGGTTCTGGTATCTGCGAATCAGCGTCGATGGGCATTGACGTTGCTACCTAGCGCAACTACGATGGAGACTCGCGCCAGGAACAACGCCGCGCATCCACCGGAATGACAATAGGCCACGTCGGAGAAGATCGCGATGGATTATGCAGGGCGAATCGCTCGGGTGCGCGCCGCGATGGCAGAGCACGGTATCGGTATCCTCTATCTCCCCTTCTCCAGTGACGCCGCCTGGCTGACCGGCCTCGGCTTCGAGCGCCCCGGCCCGACGATCACCGACCGACCCGGCGATCGCGTCGCCGGGATCTACCTCGGGGCCACCCACGGGCCGCTCGTCATCGCGCCACGAATGGGCGGCGAGGGCGTACGCGCCGATGCGTCGGGCAAGCCCTGGCTGCGCGAAGTCTTGATCCTCGGGGAGCCGGTCAACTATGCCGCCACCCTCCGTGCGGCGCTGCGGAGTATGCACGCGCGGGGCGGCACCGTGGCAGTGACGGATCGCGCCCGCGCGGGTACGCTGCTGGCGTTGCAGCAGGCGTTGCCCGACGTCCAGTTCATCTCCGCGACCGACACGTTCCTGGCGGCGATGCGGGCGATTAAAGACCCCGACGAACTCGCGATCATGCGCCGGGCCGCCGCGCTGACCGATGAGGTCTATGCCGCGATCCTGCCCCAATTGCGCCCCGGCGCGACCGAACGCGAGGTCGCGGCGGAGATCGAACGCCAGGGGCGACTGCGCGGCGCGGAGACGGTGTCGTTCCCCACCGCCGTGCTCTATCTCGGCGCGGGTTCGCGGCGCGGCCACGAAGTCCCGGCCTACAGCGGCCCGACGGATTTACCCCTGGCGAAGGGGATGGGGATCGCCTTCGATTTCGGCTTCGTGCTGGACGATTACTGCTCCGACTTCGGGCGCACCGTCTTCGTCGGCGAGCCAGACAAGGCGACACGCGCCGTCTACGATCTCGTCATCGGGGCACAGGCGACGGCGATCGCCGCGATGACCGCCGACCAGCATACCTGCGCCGAGATCGACTGGCTCGCGCGGCGACCGATCGTGGAGGCGGGCTACGGTGCCGGTTTCACCCACCGCCTCGGCCACGCGATCGGGCGCGACTGTCATGAATGGCCCTCGTTGAACGTTGGTGAAGCGACGAGGATCGCGGCAGGGATGACCTTCACCGTCGAACCGAGCGTCCTGTTGCATGACCGAGCCTTCGTGCGGATCGAGGATGTGGTGCATATCACGCCCAACGGCGGCGAGAACCTGATGCGTTCGCCGCGCGAATTGCTGGTCGTGGGAGAATAGCGAGAATCGTCGGTGGTTCGACCGCCCCGCGCACGCCCGCGTCGTCGCCGCAAAACCTCCCGGATACCCTTTGACCGTCGCGCGCTCCAACGCGCGCTATCGCTGTGCCTGGGCACCGCCCGGCGCAGCCTCCCGTTCGTCGTGCCGCTCGTGGTCGCCTGCGCCTTGCGGCTGGCGGTGGTCCCGCCACGGCTCGAACTCGACGTCGCCCCGCTGATCGGCGATGAAGGAAACTACGTCGGGATCGCCGAGACGATCGCGCAGGGTGCGGGGATCCCCGATCGCTGGGTTTGGCTCCGCCCGCCCGGCTTCCCGCTGATCCTCGCCGGTCTGTTGCGCCTCTTCGGGCGCGACCTGCACGCGCCGATGGTCCTGCAGGCGCTGGCGGGGGTGCTCGTCGTGGCGACGGTCGCCGCGATCGCCGGGCAACTCTGGGGACGCCGCGCAGCGATCTTCGCGACCTGGGCGACCGCGCTCAACCCGAGCCTGATCTACTACACCCGTATCTTGCACACCGAAACCCTGTACCTCGCCTGCGCGATGATCGCCGTCCTCGCGCTCGTCCGGTATTGCCGCGCCGAAGCGACCGCGCGACCACTCGCTGTCGCAGCGATCTTCGTCGGGATCGCCGCCCTGCTGCGTCCGGCGATCGTCGCGCCGCTCCCGCTGCTAATCCTCTGGCTGATCGGGCGTCGCCCGCGTGGCGAGTGGCGGATCGCCGCGCGTCACGCCACCCTCTTCGTTGCCCTCTTCGTCGCCACGATCGCGCCCAATCTCGTCCATAACTGGCTGGCCTACGGGCGGATCATCCCGCTCGACACGACCCTCGGATACATCTTCTGGCTCGACCATCGCGACATACCGCGCGAGCAACTGATCGACACCCTGGCGGCGATCCGCAATCCCGGCGATCGGCAGCAGTATGCCCTGCGACAGGGATTGGCCTGGGTCGCCGCGCACCCCGTGCAAACGGTCACTAACAGCCTGAGCAACCTGCGGATATTCTGGGGTGAGCCGCCCTATGTGGTCGATGCGCTCGAACGGCGACGCGGCGTCACCGATGGCTGGCGCGCGACGGTCCATAGCCTCACGTTGCTCGCCTGGCTGGCGATCGTGCCGCTCGCCTTCGTCGCGCTCGGGCGCAGCCGTCGCGCCGACCCGCTCATCCCGATCATCGTCCTCGGTGTCATCGGCCCGACGATCGGCGTCGCCCTCTCGCACCACGAGAACCGCTACCTCGTCCCCGCTGTGCCGCCGTTGATCGCCCTGGCGGCGGGTATCGTGGCCGCGCGCGAGCTCACCAGCCGTTCGCGCCGTCGCACGTTCTTGATCGGCACCGGTATCCTGCTCTTCCTGCTCAATCTCGGGCTGATCGGCAGCCCGCTCGCCGGCGAACGCGCCACCATCGCGACCCATTGGCTCATCGCCCAGGGGGCCGCGCGTGTCGGCGCGAATGACCTGGCGCACGGCCAATACGACGCGATGGGTGCCGTGAATCCGCGCCTCTCCGGGCCGGATGAGGGCCGCGCGATCCTGGCACACCGGCAGGGTGACGACGACACCGCCCTCGCCGCCGCGCGCCGCGCCCTCGCGATCGATCAGGAAAACTTCCGCGCTCGCGCGCTCGCCGCCGCACTCTTACGCGATCGGGGACAATCCGATGACGCGCGGCGTGTCGCCCGCTTCGTCACGATCGCCCCCCAACTCCTCGCCTGGGCCTGGGATCACCCCACGGCCCCGCCCGCCGCGCGTGTCGTCCTCGACGGCACCGACGTCGGCTTCACGCGCGGCTTCTACGGCGCGGAGGAGGGTGAGGGCGGGCGGGCGTTCCGCTGGATGGCGGAGGATGGGCAAATCCGCCTCGCCGCGCCCCCGGTGGGACGCGCGGCAACGCTGGTCCTCGCGCTCGCCAGCCCGCGCCCGCCGGAGGTGTCGCCGGTCGAGGTGGGCGTGCGCGCCAACGATCGGCACCTCGGTGTCGTCACGGTCCGCCGTGAACAGGGCTGGAACGAGATCCGGCTCCCGCTGCCCGCCGATCTCGATCCGACGCAACCGCTGGTCATCGATCTCCACACCACCGCGATCGACCGCCCCGATGATCGCCGTGAATTCGGCGTGGCGGTTGCTGCGGCCACGATAGCAATCGGCCCCTAGCCTGCTACACGTCTGTCACCGAGCAATCGCGATCACCGCGGGCTTTGCGCGATTATTTCCTTACGACTCACGACGCGCCCGGATGGGCTATCATGGTCCATCAAACGACGTTGATTCCCGCTGGTGTGGATGAAGTGGAGGAAAGGGAGGAAGACCGACGATGACCGATACCGCGATCGATCGCTCGAACCTACTGATGGTGAAAGCAGCGCCGTTCAACGCGGAAACGCCGCTCGAAGGGTTACGCCAGGCGATCACGCCGACAGCGCTCCACTACGTCCGCTCGAACTTCGCTCTCCCGGCCCACGATGGCACCCTCACGATCGGCGGCGCGGTCGAGCGACCGATCACGCTGTCAATCGAGGAGTTGCGGGTGCTCGGGGAAGAGACGCTGACCGTCACTCTCGAATGCGCCGGGAATGGCCGGGTCGGGTTGATGCCGCTCCCGACCGGCGAGCCATGGACGGGCCAGGCGGTTGCTACAGCGACCTGGACCGGTGTGCCGCTGCGGAAGGTACTGGAACAAGCCGCGCCGCAGGGCAGCGGCGTGGAGGTCGCGTTCACCGGGGCCGATCACGGCCACTACAAGGGCGGCGCGGACATCCACTTCGTGCGCTCGCTGACGCTGGAACGTGCGCTCGATCCGGCGGCGCGCGTCCTGATCGCCTGGGCGATGAACGGCGAACCGCTCAACGCCGACCACGGCGCGCCGCTGCGCCTGCTCGTGCCCGGTTGGTACGGGATGGCCGCGGTGAAATGGCTCTCCAAGATCGAGGTGCTTGAAGCCCCCTATCAGGGTCAATTCCAGACCAAGTCGTACGTCTTCGAGTGGCCAAATCGCGAATGGGAACCGGTGCGCGCGATGCGCCCCCGCGCGTTGATCACCGCGCCGACCGAGGAGGAGACCCTGCGCCCAGGCACCTACACCGTGCGAGGGAAAGCATGGTCGGGCTCCGGCCCGATCACCAGCGTGGAGGTCAGCATCGACGGTGCGGGTGAGTGGCGGACGGCCACGCTAGCCCCGGCAACGGCGGAAAGTGTCTGGCAGGAATGGTCGTTCGACTGGACGATCGGCGCGCAGGAGATCGGCCGCCACGTCATCCGCGCCCGCGCCACCGACGAGGGCGGGGCGACCCAGCCCGATAGCCCAGAATGGAACCGACTCGGGTACGGCAATAACGCCGCGCAGGTCTTCGTCGTCAACGTAGTGCAATAAAGCCAGGACAACGCGACAAGGGGCGAGTGGAAATCCCACTCGCCCCTTCTTGGTCCTCTCGTTCAACGTTGCATTATCGGGCACAAAACTCGTCGTGTTCTACCGCTGCCCATATCATTGCAACCGTTCTCCACGAACGTGGCACCGCAAACTTAACGCCGCGGTCAGGCGGGGCGGGGCATCGCCGGCCCGGTGATCGTCAGCCCATACCGGGCCGCGACCGCGATCTGTCGCTCGACATCGTCGACCTCCGCATCGGAGGCAAGATCGAGTTCGCGATAATATCCCTCGATCCCGGCAGGCAAGGTGATCAACAGCAACCGCGCCTCCGGCGATTCGGCCAGGATCGCATGCTCGCAGCCGCGCGGCAGATAGAGGCATTCACCCGCCCCGATACTGCTGAAAAGCTCGCCGACCTGTACCAGCGCCCGCCCCGCCAGGACATAGACAACCTCATCCTCGTGAGAGTGGATATGGCAGGGGGGATCAATCCCATATGCGGCATGGGTTTCAACGATCGCGAACTGCCCCCCGGAAGCATCCCCGTCGATCAAGATATTGGCCGATTTGCGGACGCGGCGCGCGGACTCCGCATCAGCGTCGCTGGCGATAGCGACCTCTTCCATCACGCTCTCCTCGCGCGACACTCCTCCCACCCGGCGAGCATCGCGCCGCCCCCCTGACTTCACAGTACCTGCGCCCAGTGTCATAGCCATCATTCATCCACACTATAAAATACAGCCCACGAAAGACCCTCAAATTATCTTGGACCGGACGCTCAGACGAAAGTTACTACTTCTTGTCACTCGCCGATTACCTGAATACAGTATGGACCTGGAGCGGGCGCGGACACACTCACGGTAGCCCAACACTGACCCTCACAGTTGTGGAACTGTATCGATCGCGGCTTCCCGGTGTTACCATTAACTGACACCGCCATGCGGGCAGTTCCTGGTGTAGCAAAGGGGCAGGGGTGGTTAACGCAGAGGGCGGTGGATTCGGCGAACGGCTGCGGCACTTGCGCGAAGCCGCAAGACTAACCCAGGAAGAGTTGGCGGCGAAGGCGGGCCTGACCGCGAAAGGGATTGCCGCTATCGAGCGCGGGCGGCGCCAGCGCCCCTACCCCAACACGATCACGGCTCTCGCCGACGCCCTGAACCTCAGCGACGAGCAGCGCGACGCCCTGATCGGAAGCAAGTCGGCGCGCGACAGCATACCGGCCCCGGCACCCCCACAGCCCGAACGGGTACGACCGGCGCTACCACACCCAACGACGCCGCTGATCGGGCGGCGCGAGGAGCGCGAGGCGCTCGCGGCGATCCTGGCCGATCCCCAGGTGCGCGTCGTCACCGTCACCGGACCGGGGGGGGTGGGCAAGACGCGGCTCGCCCTCGCCGTCGCCGGAGATATAGCGGCGACGTTTCCGGGCGGGGTGGTCTTCGCCACACTCGCCGCGCTCAACGATCCGGCCCTGGTCCCTGCCGAGATCGGCGCGGCGTTCGGATTGCGCGAGGCGGATGCGGCGGCGGTTCGTGAGGCCCTGCGCGCCGTACTTGGCACGCACCGCACCTGTCTCATCCTCGACAATTGCGAACACCTCCTCGCCGCCGTCCCCGCGCTCGCCGATCTCCTGAGCGCATACCCCGCCTTGACGATCCTGGCAACCAGCCGCGCACCGTTGCGCCTGCGCGGCGAGCGGGAGTACCCCCTCGCTTCGCTCACCCTACCGTCGCTCGATCGATTGCCAACCGTCGCCGATCTCGCCGACAACCCGGCGATCGATCTCTTCGTCGCCCGCGCGACTGACGTAGTGCCAGCATTCACCTTGGCCCGCGCCAATGCGGCGACGATCGCGGCGATCTGCCGTCGCGTCGATGGCCTGCCCCTCGCGCTCGAACTCGCCGCGGCGCGCCTCAGGCTCCTCTCGCCGACGGACCTGCTGGCCCGGCTCGACCGTGCCTTGCCCCTCCTCTCCGGCGGTCCGCGCGATCTCCCGACGCGCCAACGGACGATGCGCGACACGATCGCCTGGAGCCACGACCTGCTGACGCCGGAGGAACAGGAGCTCTTCCGGCGACTCGCGCCGTTTGTGGGCGTATGGGACTTCGCGGCGGCGGAAGCGGTGGCGGGAGAAGCGGGGAGTGGGGCCGATACCCTGGGCCTATTGGCGAGCCTGGTGGAACAATCGCTGGTGGTGACCGAGACGACGGACGAGGGCGACTCGCGCTATCGCCTGCTGATACCGGTGCGCGAATATGCCCAGGAGCGCCTGGCGGCGAGCGGCGAAGAAGGGGTGGTACGCCTGCGGCACGCCGCCTATTATCTGGCCTTCGGCGAACATGCCGGGCCGCAACTCGAAGGGCCGCAACAAGCGGCCTGGATGCGCCGCCTCGAAGGGACGCACGACAATGTGCGCGCGGCGATCGACTGGGCGCTCGGCGCAGGACAACACGATCTCGTCGCGCAACTCGGCTGGGCGCTCCACATCTTTTGGGCGATGCGCGGCCACCACCGTGAAGGGTATTGCTGGATGGCGGCGACGCTTGACGGCGCGCTGACTCCGCCCAACGAGGCGCGGGCACTCGCGGCGATGGGGCTCCTGGCGCGGATGTACGGCGATTACGCCGAGGCGATCGCGCGCTTGAGCCAGGCGCTCGAACGTTTCCGATCGCTCGGCGATACGACGGCGACCTTAATGACCCTCAGCAGGCTCGGCCACGCCGCGCGCCTATCGGGCGACTATGAACGCGCGAAAGCACTCGCGCTGGAAGGGTTACAGCTCGCGCGACGGGTCGGGGATACCGCACGGATCGTCTGGATGATCGACGTGCTCGGGATGGTGGCGATCGCCGAGGGGGACCATGCCGCGGCGGTGATGTACTACGAGGAAGGCTTGCCGCTCACCAGGGCGATCGGCGACCAGCGCTACACCAACGGCATGACGATGAACCTGGCGCTGTCGGCGCTGGCGACAGGGCAGTACGCGAAAGCCGACGAACTGAGTCGTACGGCGCTGCGCGAGAACCGCCACCTGGGCCTGCACCGGGTCATCGCGCAGACGTTGGACATCCAGGCCAGCGTGGCCGTGGCAGCGGATCGCCCTCATCGCGCCGCGCGCCTCTTCGCGGCGGCGGAGACGGCGCGAGAACGGGAAACCCTCGCACCGTGGTCGCCGAGCGACCGGGCGATCTACGGCCCGTACCTCGACACCCTACGCGCCCAACTCGCCGCAGAACACTTCGCGACGAGCTGGGACCAGGGGGGCGCGATGACGATCGACGAAGCGATCGCCTACGCCCTCACTGCGGACGATTGAGCGACTAGGCGACACTGATCTGCGAGCCGTTCGGCCCTTTCTCCACCATGATCTGCGTCGGGAAGAGTTCGCGCAATTCCTGCACATGGGTGATCACCAGGATCATCTCGAACTCGCCCTCGATCGAACGGATCGCCTCGACCAGGCTATCGCGACCGCGCGCATCCTGCGTCCCGAAGCCCTCATCGATCACCAGCATCTGCAACTTCGCCCCGGCTCGCCGCGCCAACAGCTTGGCGAGAGCCACCCGGATCGCGAAGTTGATTCGGAATGCCTCGCCGCCGGAATACATCGCATAATCGCGCTGCCCGGCCTCGTCGCCGATGATGATCTCCAACGCCTCGACGGTGTCGCCCTTCCGTGTCTCGCGCTGGGTGCGGAACTCGACGCGCATACTATTCCCCGGCATATTCGCCAGCAGCGCGTTCGCCTCGTCCTGCAACTCCGGCACCGCCGACTCGATGATCATCGCCTGGATACCGCCCTTACCGAACGCCTTGACCAGTTCGCGGTAGGCTCCTTCCGCCTCGCTGAGGGTGCGACGCTCCTCGCGCAGCCGCCCGCCCTCCTCATCGAGATCGGCGTAACGGCGCAACGATTCTTCCAGGCGCCCCTGGCGGCGGGTCAATTCGTCCTGCTGACGGCGCTTGCCATCAAGCTCAATACCGAGGTCGTCGCAGCGCCGGACGAGCGTGGGCAGTTCGGCCACGCTGGCGCGCAACTCGGCGGCGCGGGCGGTCTCCTCGTCCCGCGCCGTGTCGCGCAGGGTCAGCGTCGCGCGATCCTCGGCCAACCGCTCGCGCTCCGGCCCGATCGCGTGCTCCGCCCGTTCCAGTTCGCGCACGCGCCCGTCGAACGGCCCGAGTTCGGCGATCCGCGCCCGGACCTGGCGGTGGGCCTCGCGGTCGTAATCGACCGCCTTGATCGCCGCCGCCAGTTCCGCCGCCTCGGCTTGCGCCTCCTGGGCGAAGCGGCCCTGCGCCAACGTCTGGATGAGCAGATCGCGATCCCGCGTGACCGCCAGCAGGGTCACGCCGGCATCGCGCGCGGTCATCACCTGACGCCGCAGATCGCCCTCCTCGCGCGCGAGCTTGATTCCATCGCGAGCGAGGGCGGCAACCTCCGCCAGTTGCGTGTTACAGGAGGCGATCTCAGCTTCCAGTTCGCGGATACGGGTCAGATTAATGGTAAATTCGGCCTTCAGGCGCAAGCCGTCCGCCTGGTACTCGTCGTGGATGTGGTGCCGTTCATCCTCGCCGACCGGGCGACGGCAGAGGGTGCAGACAGCGCCAGCGGAGTCCATTTGCGTCTGCAACTCCTTGACGCGGTGCATCTCCTTCTTCAAGCGCTCGTTGTCCGCGCGCCGACCGCCGATCTCCTCGGTCGCCGACGTGACACTCTCCGTGAGGATCGGGCGGCGCCCTTCGGCCTCACCGACCGCTTGCAGGCGCGCGGCGATCCGCGTATAGGTCGTTTCGATCTCGGGCAGGCGCTCCCGTTGTCGTTGCAAATCGGTTACCTGATGATCGAGCGCGTGCTGCTCTTGCAAGAGCAAGTTGCGCGCGGACTCGACCCGCTTCTCGGCCGCGCGATGCCGCCCTTGCAATTCGTTGAGAGTCGCGAGCGCGGCGTTCGCCGCCTGATCGCGCGCCATCGCCCCCTGCAACTCGCGATAACCGTCGCGGATCGGTTCCGCCTCGGCGATGATCCGCGCGAGTTCGGCGATCCGCTGCTCGGCCGCGGCGATCCGCCCGCGCAGCCGATCGGCCTCGCGGGTGTGCTCATCGCGCCGATGCTCCGCCTCGATCGCCGCCGCCGCGCGCCCTTCCATTTCGCCGCGTCGCGCCCGCGCGAGATCGTATTCGTCGGTCAGCGTCGTCAGGGCGGCGATCAGCTCGATCAACGCCGCCGAGACGGTGCCGAGTTCCGCCTCGGCCGTGGGGCGACCCTGCAACTCGTGGGCGATCTGCTCAAGCTTCGCGTCGATCGCCTTGCGGCTCGCCTCCGCGTCGCGCCTTAGCACGCGGGCGCGCTCCTCCAACTCATCGTAGTTGCTGAGGCCGAGGATATCGGCGAGCACCTGCTTGCGGTCGGTAGGGCCTTTGGTGGTGAACTCGTCGGCTCGCCCCTGCAGGATGAAGGCCGAGTTGATGAAGGTGTCATACTCCATGCCGATCGTGCGGATCAGCAGCTTCTGCGTCTGGGAAAGGGTGTCGCCGGTGATGGCGCGCCAGGGGCGTTCGTCATCGGACGTCGCCTCGCGCAGTTGGACTTCGAGTTGGGAGACATCGGGGCTGCTCCCGCGCCGCCGCCGCCGCCGCAACACGCGGTATTCCTGCTGGCCGAGGAGGAAATGGAAATCAACCCCCATCTCGGCCGTGCCGAGGCTCATCAGATCGCGCTCGGCACCGCCGCGCGCCTTGCCCCACAACGCCCAGGTCATCGCGTCCAGCAAGCTCGATTTCCCGGCCCCGTTATCACCAGCGATGCAGGCGACACGGATCGTCCGCATGTCGAGCGAGACCTCCCCCTTGTAGGGGAGGAAATTTCGTAGGATAAGTTTGGTGGGGATCATCACGCTCCTGAAATTCGCGTCGTGGGCAACGGCGGGGTCGCCAGATAGCGATTATCGGGCGCGGGCATGGGCATAGTTGCCAGGCTCCCTCACCGCTCGCCATGCGACACTCGTACGTAACAATTCTACCGCACGTACGGGTTCTTTCGCCGCGAAGTCCGGTCTGCCAGGAATCCTTTTCGGGGTTCGTGCGTTATTGTAAGTGCTACACCTTGCCTTGAGGGGGGCAACGGAGTACACTAGATTAGTTGACCTACTTCGGTCCCACGTTGTGTCCGATCGACGGCTCGCAGCGTATAGAGTAGTAATGGATGGAATCGTTCTTGCGGACGCTGCTAGGCAACGGTGCCGGTAGCGCCAGGAACGTACTGCGGTGTGCCGCGCGTCGCTGCTGACTGCGCCAGACACCGTTATCGGAGGTACGGGATTTATGGTTGACGAGCGCTTGCGAGACGTTCGACAAATTATCCCTGATGAGATGGAAGAACTGGCCGAGGGGAACTATCGCCGTCGGCGGGTTGCCGCCGATGTCCTTCCCCTACCCGAGGATGAAGGTCCGAGTTTCAATCAGGTACTCGAGACGGAGGAAGAGGCCGAGGAAGCGCGCGGCTTCGCGCAGGACCTCGAATCGCTCCAGAAGATCGATCCGAGTTTCGTCACCGACCCGGTCAAACTCTACCTGCGCGAGATCGCCCATGCGCCGCTGCTGAACCACCAGCAGGAGATCGAACTGGCGAAGCGCGTCGAGGCGAGCGACCTAGAGGCGGTGCAAACCTTCGTGCGCTCGAACCTCCGCCTCGTCGTCAGCATCGCCAAGAAGTATGTCGGACGCGGGCTTTCGCTGCTGGACCTGATCCAGGAAGGGAACCTCGGCTTGATCCGCGCGGTGCAGAAGTACGACTGGCGGACGGGTTTCCGCTTCTCGACCTATGCGACGTGGTGGATCCGCCAGGCGATTACGCGCGCCATCGCCGACCAGAGCCGCACGATCCGGCTACCAGTCCACATGGGCGACGCGGTGTCGCGTTTCCGTGGCACGGTGCAGGAGTTGAACCAGACCCTCGGACGGCGTCCGAAGGTCGAGGAGATCGCGAACCACATGGGCGTGCCGGCCGAGAAGGTCGAGCAGATCATGAGCGCCGCGCAGCGGACCCTCTCGCTCGAAACGCCGGTCGGTGAGGAAGATGAGGCCCGCCTCGGCGACCTGATCGCCGACGAGGGCGCGACGAGTCCCGAGCAGGCCGCTTCGGAAGGTTTGCTACGCGAGGATGTCGAGCAGGTCTTGAAGCTCCTCAGCGACCGCGAGCGCAAGGTGCTGCGCCTGCGCTTCGGCCTGGAAAACGGCCACCAGCACACCCTGGCCGAGGTCGGCGAGGAGATGGGGATCAGCCGCGAGCGCGTGCGCCAGATCGAAGGTCAGGCGCTCCACAAGCTGCGCGGTGCGGACATTCGTAACCGCCTGTTGGCTTACCATTCCGAAGCGTAACGACGCGCCTCTAGGACGACCAAAAGTAAAAGCCGCGAGGGCCGGGAGATAATCTCCCGGCCCATAACACTTACAGAATCAGCGTCGGGAGGGAAGCTGCGACAAAAAAGGAACCATAGCTTGTTGCCAGGTCACCGGTGAGGTCACGATCAACAACTCGTGACCGGCATTAGGAAACTCCACAAATGCTTTCTTGCCACGCAATTGCTCAAAGACGGCGGTCGCTTGCGCGGTCGTCGCTCGCGCATCTTGTTCGCCGTGAAGTACAAGAGTGGGACAGTGAACCGAGCGTGCATCGTCCACTGGATTAAAGGCAAACCCGTTGTGGCCGTGCTGTACACCACCCCAAAATACCAATAGCTGCGCGGCTGGTATGGCTGGTACGCCAAAAGCATGAAAGCGGGCTGAGACTGTTCCAAGAAGGCGGTCGAAGGGGCTTTCGAGGATCACGGCACTCAGCTGAATATCTTTCGTGGCAATGGCATGGAGAATAGCCGCGCTCCCCATCGATACGCCGTATACAATCACAGGCTCTCCCGGCCAATTCTTTTCCGCAGCAGCATACGCTACCGCCACATCGTCGGCCTCACGCGCACCCAACGTCGTGTCGCTTCCCGTTGAGCCACCAACTCCACGGAAGTCGACCAACATTGTGGCATACCCAAGCTTGTGGAAGGCGACAGCCGGGGAGAGCAAACTATCTTTGCTGGAAGCATAGCCCGGAAAGAGCAGCACGACACCGTGTGGCGATGAGTGATCGATAACCCAGACTTCTAACGCACCACCAGCAGCGATTTCAACTTGGCGAACGTTGTATTCCAACCCTATATCGCGCGGTGTATAGACATTTTGTGGTCGCGCAATGGTTATCCCGAATAACGCTGCACGGACTTTCGCCTGCAAATTCAGCGCTTCAATCGTCGGTGGTGGTGCCCCAGCGTCTGTATAGTGAGTCATTGCCCAGGCTTGCTGCCAAGCGAGAATGTTCAGGAGAAGAAACCCAAGGATGAGAAGAATGAGTCCTTTCCTAAGCCAAACCCGCCAACTCGACCTCAGCACGCGCATACTATCCCAATCACAATGCCGCAGATCGCCCATCAATAACGGAAAGATACACCGCTGAGTGGTCCGATGTTACCCCGCCGCCTCAACGATGAGTTGCACCCTACCGAGCCGCACCCGATCGCCGGGAACGAGCGCCCTGCTCGTCACACGCTCCTCGTTCACGAAGGTGCCGTTCATACTATCCGCGTCGATCAAGATCGGTGGGCCACCATTGCGCGCGATCCGCGCGTGCAGGCTCGATACCTCGGGGTCGTTCAGGACGAACTCGGCCCGGCCAGACTGACGCCCGATTGTCAGGCCGTCGCGCAGCAGCACGGTGGTGCCGGGCGCGCTGCCGTTGGTGACGATGAGGCGATAGGGGCGCTGATCGGCCCGCGCGAACGGATCGGCCGGGGACAGCTGTACGGTAGGGCTCGATGGCGGCACGGGCGACGGTCCACCAGTAAACACAGGCGGCGGCGGCGGGGCAAAGCCTGCCGGGCCAGCCGTCACCAAGGGTGGAACGCCGCCGAAACTGGCGCGTGCATTGGCAATGCGATCCCGCAACGCCGGTTCGCTGTGGAGGCTTGGCACAGCGGCCTGATCGCCGAACGCGGCATGGCGTTTCTGCAACGCGAGGGCGATCTGCAACTGAAAAATCTTCCCCAATAGGCTGCGCGCCCCCTTGCCACCCTGCGCCTGCGCCTCGCGCAGCATGATCCGCCGCTGGCCGGGATTCGGCAGCGCCTGATATTCGCGTACTGTAACGATGCCACCCGCGACCTCATCGCGCAACTCTGCGCGCACGATGTCAGCCTCATGGTGCCAGTTGCGGACAACCATAAAGCCCAAAATCGCCATCGCGGTCCAGGTGAGGCCGTAGAGCGGCACGATCGTCAGCAATAACCCGAGCAGGTTATCGGGCACGATCCGCTCCAACAGCGTCGCCGAGAAATTGAACGTATTGTGCAATCCGGCGGCGACAGCATAACCGGCCAACGGGATCGACCACCGGCGTGGGCCAGGTGGCCCCATCCGCGCGAAGCCAAGTGCCAGCCCGGTGATCGCCGTGAAAACGGAGTGGTTCATCCAGCCGAGCACGAGCCGCAGGAAGAGAGTCAGGATCAGGCCAACAACGCCGCTATCCAGCCCGCGGAAGAAGTAACTGATGTCTTCGGTCATCGCAAAGCCGAGGCCGACTAACGCCCCTAGGACCACACCATCGACCGGATCGTGGAATTCGTCGCGGAAGCGCAGGTAGATGAAAAGGAGGATCAGTCCCTTGATCCCCTCCTCGACGATCCCCGCGATCGTCCCATAGCCGACCAGTTCGAGGATGCTGCTCATCGAGAGCTCGATCGGCAGGAACAGCGTCGTGTTGATCACCAGCGCTGGGGGGATAGCGATAATCGCGCCGCCGAGGAATGCGCCGATCAGGACATAGCGATGGCTGCGCTGGAACCGTTGCAGGCGCGGGATCGCCAGAGCAATCCCCACATTCGGGATCATCGCCGCGCCGATGATGAACGGTGAGGCCAGGATCCCGACGATCCCGCCCGAGAGGACGTCGAGCAGCACGCTCAGCAAGGTGCAGCCGAGGCAGAGGGTCCAGAAACCCGAGGTCAGCATCAGGAGATATTTGCGATTGTTCGGTCGCACATCCGGCGCGAAGAGAAATTGGGTGGTGTTGCCCCCGGACATGGCGCTCCTCAACCGTTCCGCCCACCGCACGAAGATTAGCTCGCGCATCTTCTCTGGTAAGCACTGGTACTGTACGACAGCGCACGAGTGGATGTCACGCGAGGAACGTCACACGAGGGTTGCTGGCGGTTGAAGGGCAGACCGGGATTTCAATCCCGGTCTGCCCCCAGGCCCGCGAGGCCGGGTACCCCCTGGGCGGTTCAGCCGCCAGCCCGTAAGCCTTTAACGCGAGAGCGCCCAGGCGATGCCCAGGCGCTCCCGTCGCGAAGCTATGTACGATCGGCGGTTAGTCTGCGGCCTGGCTCTGCGCGGCCTGGGCATCGCTGATCGCCTGCCAGATCCGCTGCGGCTTCAGCGGCATGTCGAGGTGGCGGATGCCGAACGGGCTGAGCGCATCGACGACGGCGTTGACGATCGCCGGGGTCGAGCCGATCGTCGCCAACTCGCCGATTCCCTTCGCCCCGAGCGGGTTCAGCGGTGAAGGGGTCTCGGTCCGATCGTTCTCGAACATCGGGACGTACTCGGATTTGGGAATGGCGTAGTCCATTAACGAGCCGGTTATCAGCTGACCCTGCTCGTCGTAGACGACCTCCTCGTAGAGCGCCTGGGCGATCCCTTGCGTCAGGCCACCGTGGACCTGACCATCGACCAGGAACGGATTGACCTGTCGTCCGCAGTCATCGACCGCGACGTAGCGGAGGATCTTGACCTCGCCGGTCTCGGGGAAGACCTCGACGGTGACGATATCCGCGCCGAACGGGAACGTCGTCCCCGGCGGGGCGAAGAAATCGGTGACTTCCAGGCCGGTCCCGATCTCGGGCGGGACGCTACCGCTGTAGGCGACCTTGGCGATCTCCTTCAGCGTCATGGCCCCCTCCGGTGCCCCGGTGACGCCGAACTTGCCGTCGGCAAAGGTCACGTCGCCTTCGGCCGCTTCCAGCTTGTGCGCGGCGATTTTGACCGCTTTCTCACGAATCTTGTCGAGGCCACCCACCAGCGCGGAGCCACCGACGACGAGGCCGCGCGAGCCCATCGTCCCGATCCCGGCCGGTGTGCGGGCGGTGTCGCCGTGGACCACGAAGACATCGTCCATCGAGACGCCGAGCTTGTCGGCGACGATCTGCGCGAAGGCTGTCTCGGTCCCCTGCCCGTGCGGCGAGACGCCGGTGGCGACCGTCACCTGGCCGGTCGGCTCGACGCGCACCGAGGCGCTGTCAAACGGCCCGAAGCCGCAGATCTCGGTGAAGGTCACAACGCCGATCCCCAGGTAACGGCCCTCTTTGCGGAGCCGCTCCTGCTCGGCGCGCAGGCCGTGGTAATCGATCGTCTCCATCGCCTTCGCCAGCGGCTTCTCGTAGTCGCCGCTGTCGTAGACCGGGCCGGCCGCCGTCTGGTACGGGAAGGCATCCGGCGGGATGAAGTTCTTGCGCCGCAACTCGATCGGATCCATCCCCAACTCGTCAGCGAGGACGTCGGTGATCCGCTCCAGGTAGTAGGCGGCTTCCGGGCGACCCGCACCGCGATAGGCCCCGGTCGCCATCGTGTTGGTGTAGATCCCCACGACTTCCAGATCCACCGATTTGACATCGTAGATGCCGTTCATCAGCATGGCGCAGAGGTTCGGGATCCCGGCACCGCGCGGATACGCACCCAGGTCGGCGTGCAGGCGCAGCTTGATCGCGGTGATCGTGCCGTCCTTCTTCGCGGCCAGGGAAACCTCGGCCATGTGGGCGCGACCGTGGTGGGTCGTCGCCAGGTGCTCGCTGCGCGACTCGATCCACTTGATCGGGCGGTGCAGCCGCCGCGCGATGGCGGCGCAGATGATGTCCTCCTGGTAGCAGGAGATCTTGACGCCGAAGCCACCGCCGACTTCCGGCGCGATCACGCGCACGTCGAGCTCGGTGAGGCCGAGGCAACCGGCGATCTCCTGGCGAACGGTGTGGGGGTTCTGCGTCGAGGTCGTGACGACCAACCCGCCGCTCAGCGGATCGAGTTGCGCCATGACGCCGCGCGTCTCCATCGAGACGCCGGACACGCGCTGATTGTTCATCCGCTGCGTGACCACGACGTCGGCGTTGGCGAACTCCTCGTCGGGCTGACCGTTCTTCGTCACCGAGGTGTAGGCGATATTATTCGGCACATTCTCGTAGACGAGCGGCGCACCGTCCTTGATCGCCTCTTCGACATCGGTCACGACCGGCAGCGGCGTGTAATCCACCTCGATTAGGCCGACGGCATCGACCGCGATGTAACGATCGGTCGCGACCACCACCGCGATCGCCTGGCCGACGTGCAACACCTTGTCGGTGGGCAGGATCGGGGTGCTGATCGGCTCGGTGCCACCCGCCCCGCCACCTTCGCCGCCACCGAACGGCATCGGTTTCATCTCGGGGAAATCATGGCCGGTGTAGACGGCGAGGACGCCGGGATGGGCTGCGGCTTTGCTCGTATCGATCCCGTTGATCGTCGCGTGCCCGTAGATGCTGCGTAAGATTGCTACGTGACCGATGTCCGATGGTCGCATGTCATCGACATACATCGAACTCCCGGTGATCAAACGCGGGTCTTCCTTGCGCTTGACGCGGGCACCCATCTGCCGCATATAGACCATGATCGCCACGCTCCTTCCTACAGACCGAGTTCAGACTGAGTCGCCACTGTGCTGCAACGCGTTGCGCCGTCATTCCCCCTGACTTACCACGTATCGTATGTCATCGGCAAGCGGGTTGCAAGCGCCACGGAGCCCGCAGCCAACAGAACGTCGGCGACGGGCTCCGGCGGGGCTCAAGATAAGGGATCGGGATATGCGACTATCCTTTGGGTTGCAGCGCGTTGATCACGACCTGCAAACCATCGGCAGAGCCCATGCCGGGCATCACGAGTGGCTGGAAGCGCGCGTTGATCTCCTGCGCCAGGCGTTGCGAGCCGAAATCGAAGTTATCGCCCTCGCTGTCCCACATGCTGATACCGACGAATTTGCCGCTGACGGGATCGGCAAGACCGAGATACCCACGAAAGCCCGGCTGCTGCTGCATCAAGGGCAACAGTTCTTCCTCGATCAGGCGACGCTGTTCATCGGTCGTCTTGCCCGACCGCGCCTGCGTGGTGATGACCCGCGCATACACAGCGGTATCCTCCCTCTTAAAGATTGCCGTGACCATTCCGATCGTTAGGGGCCGGGGCGTAACGCCCCTGTTTAGCGCAGTATAGTGCTGTCAGGGGGCTTATGTGTAATCCGAGGAAAATATTGGGCCTTATTACCTATACCCCGTAGGTCGTCAGGCGTATTCAGCGGCTAGACGATGGTGTGGTAGGAGGTGTGGTAGGAGGTCGTGATGCGAGCCTCGCCACCGGCATCGTTGTGCAGGAAGTGGATCGTGAGACCCGGAGGCGCGGCCATAGTGATCAGCGACTCCCCCTCGGCGGCCCTTTCCCACGGCAGCCGAAGGCTCGAGTGGATACCGGGCGCAACGAGCAACGGTCGCCCGGCGAAGGTTGTCACGGTTGCGGCGTGCGTGTGACCGACGAGCACGGCCACAACGTCGGGATACCGCCGCAACGTCGCCGCCAAGGGCTCCACGTCGGGCAGGCGCGCCCGAGCCACGCCGGGATGACCGAGCGCAATCGGTGGATGGCGCATCCCGAGTAGGACGGGCATGTCGCGCGGCAGGCCAGCCAGCGTTCTGTTCAGCCAATCGATCGTCTCCGGGTTGAACGCACCATGATACTGACCGGGCACGGAGGAATCGATCATGACCACCGTGAATGCACCGAGCGTCCGAGTGTAGTTGACCGGCGCATCGGCAGGTAGAGGTGCCTTCCTTTCCGCGATGGCCGGTCCGCGATGGCCGGTCCGCGATGGCCGAGCGGATACGCGACGCGCGTAAAGAGCGCGAACCCACGAGGGAGCAGCGATCGCGATTGGCGGTCAAGGAGGGTTCAGGGGAGTACCAGTCTCATTCTTCCATTCCTTCCGTAACGATAGTATGATGCATCTGGCTATGCAGTCGCCCGCTGAGCGAGGCAACCGTGCCGGGCGGTGACGCGCACCGACACGGTGGCAACAACGTATCGATGAGTGAGAGGATAACAGGCGCGATGCGGCTCTATAACACCATGACCGGTCAGGTCGAAGAATTCACCCCGCGCGGTGCCGACGTGCCGGTGACGATCTACGCCTGCGGGATCACCCCCTATGATGTGAGCCATCTGGGTCACGCCCTCGTCGGTCTGACCTACGATGTGCTGGGACGCTATCTGCGCTATCGGGGCTTCCAGACGCGCTATGTCCAGAATGTCACCGACATCGACGACGATATCCTGAAGCGTGCCGCGCGCGACGGGGTCGCCTGGGACGAGTTGGGGCGCACGCAGACCGACCGCTATCTAGCGACGATGGATCGCCTCAATATCCTCCGCCCGGATGTCTACGCCCGCGCGACCGAAGAGACCGAGAAGATGGTCGAGATCATCGGCGGGTTGCTCGAAGATGGACTGGCGTACAACAAAGAGGGCCACATCTTCTTCCGCGTGAAAAAGGATGCCGATTATGGCAAGCTAAGCAAGTACGACCGCGCGGAGATGCTGGAGATCGCGGCGGAACGTGGCGGCAAGCCGAACGATCCGCTGAAAGACGACCCGCTCGATTTCCTCCTCTGGCAAGCCGCCGCGCCGGGCGAGCCGACCTGGCCGAGCCCCTGGGGACCGGGTCGCCCCGGCTGGCATATCGAGTGCAGCGCGATGAGCATGAAATACCTCGGCGAGACGATCGATGTCCACGGCGGCGGCACCGATCTGATCTACCCGCATCACGAGAGCGAGATCGCGCAGTCGGAGGGATTCAGCAAGAAGCCGTTCGTGCGCTACTGGATGCACGTCGGGATGCTGCGCTACGAGGGCGAGAAGATGAGCAAGTCGCTCGGCAATCTCGTGATGGCCCCGAAGCTGCTCGAAACCTATAGCCCCGATGCGATCCGCCTCTGCCTCTTCAGCCACCGCTATCGCGAGGCGTGGGACTACGAAGACTCAGCGATCGAGGAGGGTCAGGCGCTCGCCGATCGCCTGAAAGAGGCGGCGACGGCGGCGGTGGGCGACGCGCCGACCGGCATCGACGCCGACGGCGTTCGGGAGCGTTTCATCGCCGCGATGGACGATGATTATGACACCCCCACCGTCCTCGTCATCCTGCGTGAGTTCGCCGAGCAGATCATCGCCGGGAGCGCGAAGGGCGAGAGCGTGCAGCAGGCACAAGCCACCCTGCGCGAATTGACCGACGTCCTCGGGCTGACCCTGGTCTAGCCAGCGGTAACAGCAGAACGCGAGGGCCGCAGCACTATTCAGCGCTGCGGCCCTGCGTATGTGACAAAATCATGATATGGGAGGCGTCCTCCCCGCCGCCTGCGGGCGTCGGCCCTCCCCCGAAGTGGGAGGGTGGAGCTTCCGCGCTGCAAAGCCTCTCCCCCGCTCCCCGACCGGGCTGGCACCTTTGAGCGGCGGGGGAACGCGCGGAGCGTATCCGGTTCATCCGGGTGCGAGCCGAGGGTGGGGACCACCCCGCCTTACCCCAGATATTCCCCCAGCAACAACCCCAGGCGCGCACGCGCGGCAGCAGGGATCGCCGCGGGATCGGTGACGATCGCGTATTGCAGCGCGGTGCAGCAGGTGCAATCGCCGACCGCAGCGAGACGCGGAATGAGCGCCCGCAGGGTTGCCTGGGCGGCGACAGCATTGCGATGGAGCCGCTCGACCACCATTTGCACCGTCACCGGTTCCTCTTCGTCGTGCCAGACATCGTAATCGGTGACGAGAGCGAGCATCGCGTAGCAGAGCCCGGCCTCGCGCGCCAGGCGCGCCTCCGGCATCCCGGTCATCCCGATGATGTCCATTCCCCAATTGCGGAAAACGCGCGACTCGCCGCGCGTCGAGAACTGCGGCCCCTCGATGCAGATATAGGTGCCGCCCTGGTGGACCTTCGCGCCGACCTCCGGCGTCGAGGCTGCGTCGAAAAGGGCCGCGCTCGTCGCCGGGCAGAACGGGTCGGCGAGGGAAACATGGGCGACGCAGCCCGCGTCGGCGTCGAAAAACGTCCGGGGCCGATCGGTCGTGCGGTCGAAAAGCTGGTCGGGGACGACGAGATCGAGCGGGGCCAACTCTTCGCGCATCGAGCCGACCGCGCTGACGGCGATCACCCGCTCGACCCCCAAACTTTTCAGCGCCCAGAGGTTGGCGCGATAGGGCACGCGCGTGGGACTGAGACGGTGGCCGCGCCCGTGTCGCGCCAGGAAAGCGACCCGCTCGCCGCCGAGGGTGCCGATCGTGATCGGGTCGCTCGGCGGCCCGAACGGCGTCTCGACCTGTCGCTCCTCGATATCGGCAAGACCCGCCATCTGATAAAGGCCGGTGCCGCCGATCACCCCGAGCCGCGCCGCTGTCTCCACCACACCCGCCTCCCACCCTAGTTCATCCGATGATTACGACCAACGCAGCAGGGCGGCGGGGCGATTGCCCCGCCGCCCTTATCGTAACACGCGCGTGCTGATGGTGATCTCAGCTGGTCATTTGGCCGCCGCTCGCTTGCGGCTTCTCACCGAGGGTCACTTGCACGGTCGTCTCGGACCCGGCACGATTAATCTTGAGGGTGACGGTATCGCCCGGCTTGTGCTTCAGGAGCGCCTTTTGGAAAGTCGTCGTATCCTTCACCACATCGTTGTCAATCCCGAAGATGATGTCCGCCTGCTGCAAACCCGCCTGCGCGGCCGGTGTCCCCGCCACCACCTGTTGGATATAGACGCCGTTGTCGCGCGGCAGACCATACGACGCGGCGACCGACGGGGTGATACTCGCCGTGCTGACCCCCAGATATGGCACCGAAACCTTGCCGGTCTGGATCAGCTGCTGGATGATCGGCTTGGCGGTGTCGATCGAGATCGAGAAACCGATCCCCTGCGCGTCGGTCGTACCGAGGGTATTGATCCCGACGACCTCGCCCTTCATGTTGACGAGCGGACCACCGGAGTTGCCGGGATTGATCGCCGCATC
>DATCMP010000499.1:0-3835 GCA_036563365.1 Thermomicrobiales bacterium | reverse complement strand
TAGCGGCGCGAACGCGGCCAGCACGGCGGCGACGGTCGGTGGCAACAGCGACATCGGCACCCCTCCTCACGAAGCAGTGCCGATCATAACCGACCCCTCAGCTTCTCACAGCGCTAAAGTCGAGCTTAGTTCCCTGCAGATCGGTCATCGGACCGGCGACGAGCAAGTCTTGCACAGCAGCCCAAGCCATTCCACGATCGCCTTGCCAATGGGACAGACGCGCGAACACATTCAGTGACCTATGTCGAAAACCAACGAATGTGCTTGTGCGCCCCACCGCCGCGATGGTGTAAGCCTCACTCCAGTTGCCCTCCAAGACGAGGAGTTCGATGATTACGATACGTGCCGGTACAGCGGGGGCGATCTCAATCCCTCGCACCGTTGCCGCTTCCGCCTCCACCGCCAGACGTCGGCGCTCCGCCACCAGGTGGGTCTCGAAGGGGAGGACAACCAACTCCTGCATGCGGACAAGATTGCCACCCACTTGGACATGCTGATCGGTCGCCTGGAAGATGTCGCGGGCCTCAGCGAGCGCCCGCCGCGCCTCCTCGGGTCTACCCATCGCCGCATGGACCGAGGCCAAGCCGGTCAACCCGCGCGCCGAGTTCTGCGCCGTACGGATACGGAAGGGAGCAGCGAGATCCCACGCTTCAGCGTAACGACCAGCATCCGCCAGCCACTGTACCACCGTACCGCGATGATATTGTTCCTCATGCGGCACATTGAGGATCGCCAGGGCCAAAAGTCGGGCGCGATCATCCGGTGCTAGGGCTTCGAGCTTGGGCAGCGCCTCGGCCATTGCCGTCAGTCCATCCGGGTTGGCTTCGGCGATGCAGCGGAGATGCCCCGCCTCGAAGCGCGCGGAGACGGCCTGCGCCACGTCCCCAAGTGTATCGGCCATCCGCGCCGCCTCTTCCATGAGCACGACGCTCCGCCGCGTGTCGCCGAAGCGACGCATCTGCGCCAACGTGATCAGCAACTCGATGAGACGCCCAGGATCGGCCCCCTGCGCCTTTAGCAGTATCAGGGCAGCTTCGTAACGTTCAGCGGCCATCCTCCAGGCGTAAGCCTGTCGCGCCCGTTCCCCGGCACGAATCAGCCAGTCTGCCGCGCGCGGATCGCCCGCCTGCCGCAGGTGGTGGGCCACCGCGTCAGGGTCCGGGTGGGGCGTCAACAGCAGCGTCTCGCCCGCCCGCCGGTGCCATGCCCAACGCCTGGGGGCCAGGACACCCGTGTAAAGCACCTCGCGGATCAGCGCATGGGTGAAGCGCACCCCCTCACCCGTCGTTTCCAACGTGCGTGCCGCGATCGCCCGCTCTGCGGTGGCAAACAGTGCCTCCTCCTCCACATCGGCTACCGTCGCCCACAGGTCGAACGTCGGCTCCTGGCCGAGCACAGCAGCGACCGCGAGCAGCAGCCGATCCTCGTCGCCCAGCCGCGCCAGTCGCCCGGCGATGACCTGCCGCAACAGCGCAGGCACGGGTACACCCTCCAGGTTGCCGAGCATCCATGTAGGGCCGCCACCGGCCTCGTCGCCCCCCCAATACAATGATCCGGCAGCCTCCAGGGTCCGCAGCAACTCACCCAGAAAGAGCGCGTTGCCCTCGGTGCGCCGGACCAGATAGCCCACGAGGCGGGCGTGGTCCATCGCCCCCAGGGCGTAGCGTAGCGCGACGAGGGTGCCGATGGCGGCGGGGGCCAGCGGGCGCAAATCGAGCCGCGCGGCGCGGGCCTCGCGCACGAGGGCGGGCAGCAGGGCGTGGAGCGGGTGATCGGGGGCGACCTCGTCGGCACGGTAGGTGGCGAGCAAGAGCACGGGCAGATCCGCGCTGCCGCGTGCCAGGACGCGGAGGAGATCGAGGGAGGCGGGGTCGGCCCAGTGCAGATCCTCCAGCAGCAAGACCAGCGGGTGACGGATGGCGAGGGCGGCGAGGTAGTCCCGGCAGCGCCGCATGATGGCGTCCTGGCCGAGCGGGGGTTCGCTGTCATGCGCGGAGGGCCGCACCGCCATCGGCAAGGTGGGCAACCCGGTGTCCTGCGGAGCCCGGTCGAACACCTCGCGCCAGGGGCCGTAGGGCGGGGTCTCGGTGCGGTCGTAGCACCGACCGATAAGTACGAGTGTCCCTTGCCCGCTAGCTTCGGCGAGCAGGGCCTCAGCGAGCGCGGTCTTGCCGACGCCCGCCTCGCCGTTGATGAGGACAAGGGAGCCGCGCCCAGCCAGCGTTGCGGCGAATATGGCGCGCATGGTCGTCAACTCGTTATCGCGGCCAACGAGGGAGGACTCGTCTGGTACAGGGCCAGGTCGCGTATTCATCGCCCGCGCTTCCTTTGCCACAGGCCACCGCTCTATTGGGGACACAGAGTATACCATCCGATACCAGTTGCCTGTCTACTTACCACTCGTATCGCTCTTGGCGAGCATGGAGTAGCCGAACTGGTAACAAATCACCGAACAATTACTGCCCAACCGTGCGGCAACGGTACGCCTACCATGCGCGCAGGGATACATCGTAGGCTCATTGGAACGGACAGCCCTATGTTTCTTCTTGCTAATCGTGCTGGCGGCGAAAACGACAAGACAAACCGGAATGTTGTGTCATGGGTTTCTTGGCGAATGAGCCGTTGAGAGCGTGCTTCACTCCGTGACGGGGCGCTAACGGATCGATAGACGCGACGTTGAGGCAACCCGAGGCGGATGAGCGTCGTCGTTGCCAACGTGGGCGGGTTACGACCCGCCCCACAGATTTGCTCTGCTCGCGCATTTCACCCACCTTCCCCACGTCGCGGGTGCCCTTTGGGCGGCGGTCGCCGCCACAGCGGCGGGGAAAGGTCTTCCGCAGCCCCTACACCAGATCGAAATTCGGGCGAATATCGAGCGCGAAGTCGGCGAGGCGACCGGTGGGGAGGCGGAAGGCGGCAGCCGCGCCGATCATCGCGGCATTGTCGGTGCAGAGCGAGAGCGGGGGGTAGCGCAGCGGCAGATCGAGCCGCTGGCCCAACCGCTCACGCAGCAGGCCGTTCGCGGCCACCCCACCGGCCAGCAGCACCATCGTCGCGCCCGCCTCGCGGGCGGCACGCGCGGTCTTCTCCACCAGCGGCTCGATGATCGCCTCCTGGTACGCCGCCGCCAGATCGGCGACCGGTAGCGTCGGGCCGAACGTCGGCGGCGTGTAGGTCGGGAACGGCGCGGCGGGGGTTGGCTGCACCCCCTTGCTCTTCCCCTTCCGCGCGCCGGTCGGCTCGCCCACGCGGTGCTTATCGGTCGCGCGCAAGAGGGCCGTCTTCACGCCGCTGTAGCTGAAATCGAGGCTGTCGGCCCCGAGATAGGCGCGCGGCAGGCGGTAGCGGTCGGCCTGCCCCGCGGCGGCGGCGCGCTGGATCGCGGGGCCACCCGGATAGCCGAGCCCGAGGATCCGCGCGCCTTTGTCGAACGCCTCCCCGGCGGCATCGTCGGTCGTGCGCCCGAGCAGGCGATAGTGGCCGTGGCCGAGCATCAGCAAGAGTTCGGTATGCCCGCCCGAGACGATCAGGCAGACGAGCGGGAACGACGGCGGCGCGGTCTCCTCGCCCTCGCCGGATTGCAGGAGCCAGTTGGCGTAGATATGCCCTTCCAGGTGGTTGACCGGGATCAGCGGCAACCCGCGCGACCACGCGACCGCCTTGGCCCAGTTCACGCCGACCAGCAACGCGCCCGCCAGCCCCGGCCCCTCGGTCACGGCGAGGGCGTCGATCCCGTCGAGGGTCAGCCCGGAGTCGCCCAGCGCCCGCTCCACGACCCGGTTGATCGCGGTGATATGGCCGCGCGCCGCCAGCTCCGGCACCACCCCGCCATAGG
>DATCMP010000497.1:0-2915 GCA_036563365.1 Thermomicrobiales bacterium | reverse complement strand
ACCCTTCGGCGGAGGGCTTGCACATCGGCCATACCTACACCTATGGCGGGGCCGACACCAACGGGCGCTTCCAGCGGATGCGCGGCAACACCGTCTTCGAGCCGATGGGCTTCGACGCCTTCGGTATCCATTCCGAAAATTATGCACTGAAGCAGAATATCAATCCGATGCAGTTGACCGCGCGCACCACCAAGCGGTATCGCTACGAGCAATTGGGGCGGATCGGCGCGATGTACGATTGGGAGCACTCGGTCGATACGAGCCAGCCGAACTATTACAAGTGGACGCAGTGGATCTTCGTGCAACTCTTCAAGGCCGGATTGGCGATCCGCAAGGAGGCGGCGGTCAACTGGTGCCCCTCCTGCCTGACGGTGCTGGCGAACGAGCAGGTGATCGACGGCCATTGCGAGCGGTGTGGCACCCTGGTTGTGCAGCGCGAGTTGACGCAGTGGTTCTTCTCGATCACCAAATACGCCGACCGCCTGCTGGACGGGTTGCAGAAGTTGGACTGGCCCGACGAGAGCAAGACCCGCCAGGCCAACTGGATCGGGCGCAGCGAGGGTGCGGAATTGGTCTTCGCGGTCGAGGGGAGCGACGAGCGGATCCCGGTCTTCACCACCCGCCCGGATACGGTCTTCGGCGCGACGTACGTCGTGCTGGCCCCGGAGCACAAGATCGTCCCCCGGCTCACCACGGCGGCGCGGCGGGCCGAGGTCGATGCCTATATCGAAAGCGCGCGGGCCGCGACCGAGATCGAGCGGACCGACGCCGGCCGCGAGAAGACCGGCGAATTCACCGGTGCCTACGCGATTAACCCGGCGACCGGCGCGCGGGTGCCGATCTGGGTCGCGGACTATGTGCTGGTGCAATATGGGACCGGAGCGATCATGGCGGTGCCCGGTCACGACGAGCGCGACTACGCGTTCGCTCGCAAGTTCGACCTGCCGATCGTCGAGGTCATCACGAGCGAGGTCGGTATCGCCGATGCCGCCTACACCGGACCCGGCGCGCTGAAAAACTCCGGCCAGTTCGATGGGCTGTCGAGCGACGAGGCGAAGACGGCGGTCACGGCCTGGCTGGCCGAGCGCGGCACCGGTGAGCCGCGCGTCACCTACAAGCTGCGCGACTGGCTGATCTCGCGCCAGCGCTACTGGGGACCGCCGATCCCGATCATCCACTGCCCCGAACACGGCAGCGTGCCGGTGCCGGAGGAGGATCTGCCCGTCCTGCTGCCCGAGGTCGCGGACTTCCACCCGACCGGCACCGGCAAATCGCCGTTGGCCTCGGTCGAGTCGTTCGTCAAGACGACCTGCCCGGTCTGCGGCGGCCCCGCCGAGCGCGAGACCGATGTCTCCGACACCTTCCTCGATTCGGCGTGGTATTTCCTGCGCTATCCCTGCACCGAGTGGGACGATCGCCCATTCGACAAGGAGCGAATCGCCGAGTGGCTGCCGGTGGACATGTACTTCGGCGGCAAAGAGCACGTCGTGATGCACCATCTCTATGCGCGGTTCATCACGATGGTCTTGCACGACCTGGGACATCTGCCATTCGAGGAGCCGTTCAAGAAGCTGCGCTTGCACGGCTTCGTGACCAAAGATGGCGCGAAAATGAGCAAGTCACGCGGTAACGTCGTCAACCCGGACGACTACATCAAGCGCGTCGGCTCCGACGCCTTCCGCGCCTACTTACTCTTCATGGGGCCGTTCGACCAGGACAACGACTTCAGCGACCAGAATCTGGTCGGTGTGACCCGCTTCCTGGACCGTGTCTGGCGGTTGGTCACCGATCCCGCGCCCACGCCTGGCACCGGCGTGGAATTGCGCCCGATGCACCGGTACATCAAGCGCGTGACCGATGAACTGGGCCGTTACCAGTTCCACACCGCGATCGCCGCGCTGATGGAGTACTCGAACTGGATCAGCACGCACAACGAGGCGTTCAACGCCGAGCAACGGCGCGAAGCGATCCGCACGCTAACCCTGCTGCTGGCCCCGATCACCCCCTTCCTGGCCGAGGAATTGTGGGAGCGCCAGGGCGGCGGCTACAGCGTCCACCAGCAAGACTGGCCGACGTTTGACCCCGCGCAGATCGTCGATGAGACGGTGACGCTGGTCGTGCAGATCAACGGCAAGCTGCGCGACCGGATCGAGGCTCCCGTTGGCCTGGACGAAGCCGCCGCGCGCGCACTGGCCGGGGCCAGCACCAAGGTCGCCCCATTCCTCGATGGTAAAACGCCAAAGAAGGTTATCTACGTGCCGGGCAGGCTGCTGAACATTGTGTTGTAACGGAGGGGCTAGCAGACGCCGCCGACCAGGGAGGCCCTGGTCGGCGGCGTCGCTATGCAAATCCTCACTTGTACATATCGGAGCGCATTCACAAAGCTGATTCTTTTTTACCGCGCCCCGATGCTTTCCACTGCGTATACACGGTAACGGTTGTCGCCATTAAATAGAGCAGGAAGGTTATCACCAAAACATCCACACCGAGAACGACAACGAAAAGCTTGAATAGCGGAATCCCTTCTCCTTCGTCGGGACCAAATATAATGCTCAAATATAGTAGTACTGGAGAAGCGGCGGTGACAGCGACGAATCGAGAACCGACAAGACCCATTCCAGCACCGGCGAGTGGGCTCAAATAGAGTATTGGCCAGGACAAATGATATGCGTTCATACAGAGAAGAAACAAAACGATTCCCGTCAGCGCTAAACACAGAAATGTCATACCTGGACGGAAGGATTCGGTGATATCTCTGGCTGTAAAGCTTAGGATTCCCTCGAAAATCCCCGTCCCCGGACCTCAAGCAGGCACCGACTCCGGTGTCGGTAATGGGGTGAGGGTGACGCTGTAGCCCAGGGCGTTGAGCCGCCGGACGTGATGCCGCTCGACGCGCTCGGCCTCAAGGGTGGCGA